>NZ_JBEYHA010000004.1:0-155667 GCF_040635075.1 Nocardiopsis sp. NPDC007018 | reverse complement strand
CCCCACCACAAGGGGGGTGCGGTCGTTCGGGCGCCGCCAGGGTTCTGCAAGACGAGACAAGCCGCCAGCGAGGAACGAGCCAGGCGCCGACGAGGACGAAGAACTACCGGCCACTCTGGCACCCGAACACGAGCCGAAACGAAGCGGAAGCCCGAACCACCACCCCCCACCACAAGGGGGGTGCGGTCGTTCGGGCGCCGCCAGGGTTCTGCAAGACGAGACAAGCCGCCAGCGAGGAACGAGCCAGGCGCCGACGAGGATGAAGAACAGCTGGCTACTCGGGCGCCCGAACACGGGCCGAAGCGAAGCGGAGGCCCAAAGAAACACAGACGCCCAAAACTACACAGCGTCCTTCTCCCACGGCCCGTCCCATTCGGTGGGCAGCGGGTACGCGGCGGGGTTGACGCGCTTGACGATCTCGTCGAGGACGCGACGCACGTAGGGTTCGCCGACCCACAGGTGCTTGGCACCGTCGACTCCGATGATCTCGGCCTGGGTGAGGGGGGCGAAGCGTGCTCGCGCCTCGTCGGGGCGCAGGTAGTCGTCGTGTTCGGGAACCAGGGCGACGACGGGTTTGCCGGACTCCGCCCACACGCGCATGTCGGACTCGTCGGCGCGGTGCAGGGGCGGGGACAGCAGCAGTGCGCCACGTACCTGGGGGTCGCACCCCCATTTGAGGGCGAGCTCGGTGCCGAACGACCAGCCGAGCAGCCAGGGGGCGGGCAGGTCCTCGAACTCGGTGAACTCGATGGCGGCCATCACGTCGTGCCGTTCGGTCTCGCCCTCACCGAACACGCCTTCGCTGGTGCCGTGGCGGGAGGTGGTGCCGCGTGTGTTGAAGCGCAGCACGGCGACGTCGGCCAGGGCGGGCAACCGGAAGGACGCCTTGCGCAGGACGTGGCTGTCCATCATGCCCTCGGCGGTGGGCAGGGGGTGTAGGCAGACGAGGGTGGCGACGGGCCTGCGCCCCTCGGGGGGCAGGGCCAGTTCGCCGACCAGCTCCAGACCGTCGGCGGTGTGCAGGGCGATGGGCCGACGGGCGGCGGGCAGCACCGTGGTGGCGCGGATCTGCATGGGTCCTCTTCGTGAGTTCAGTGTCTGGGGGCCCGGGGCGAGCGTCGCGAGCGCCGGTCCCAGCAGGAGGAGTGCCAGTGCCGCCGGTCGTCACCGTCACCGTAGGGGCGCCAGGCGACGACGTGGGGCATCCCGGCCGGGATCTCCTGAGCGCAGCCGGGGCAGCGGTAGACCTTGGTCGCGGCCGCCCCGCTGATCCGACGGGTGACCCACTCGCCGTCGGGGCCGGTCTCCCGGCGCTGTCCGCCGGTGACGCGCAGCATGAGGGCGTCCTCGTCCGGGGGACCTCCGGGGTCGCTCTTGCCCCGGGCGGTCTTTCGGCGGGGGGTGTTACGGCGCGGGCTCACCCTTCCAGGGTAGAAGAGGACACGCAGTGGCCGCCGTCACACCCGTGGCGTGACGGCGGCCGGTGGAACCGGGGACCCTGAGGCGGTCGCCCCTAGTGGCAGGCGCAGCCGCCGTGCGAGGGGCCCTCCTCGGCGTCGGGCAGCAGGTCCATGAGGAGCGGCGCGGGCACCGCGATGGTGGTGAGCCCGTACTCCGCCATGGCCACGAGGGTGGTGATGACGGACTCCGCGCCGCGCTCCTCCAGGAGCTCGGTGGGGCCCTTCGGGTAGCCGCAGCCGAACCGCATCGCGGTGTCGACGTCCTTGGCGGAGGCGTAGCCGTCGCCGACCATGCGCATGGCGTCGTCGATCTGCGGCGCGAGGAGCATCTCGCCGAGGTCGAGGGTCTCCTCCTCGCGGACCATCTCGGCGAGGCGGTTGGTCCGGGGACGCTCGGGCGTCTGGTCGCCGGAAGAGTAGAAGCCCTCACCGGCCTTGCGGCCGAGGCGGCCCGCCGCGACCATGCGGCGCAGGAGCGGGGCGGCGGCGTACCGAGGGTCGCGGAACTCGTCCCACAGGACGTCCATGACGGCCAGGCACACGTCCAGACCGACGAGGTCGGCGAGGGTGAGCGGCCCCATGGGCAGGCCGGCGGCCTTCTTGACGGACTCGTCGATCTCCTCGCGGGTGGCGACTCCCCGCTCGTAGAGCCGTACGGCGTCGTTGATGTAGGGCACCAACAGGGCGTTGGCGACGAACCCGGCGCGGTCGGCGACCGCGACCGGGGTCTTGCCGACGCGCTTGGCGACCTCGGTGACGACGTCGACGGTCTCGGGGCTGGTGGAGACGGTGGTGACGACCTCGGCCAGCTTCATGACCGGGGCAGGGTTGAAGAAGTGCAGTCCGACGACCTTCTCGGGCCGGTCGGTGAGCGCGGCGATCTCGGTGACCGACAGCGAGGAGGTGTTGGTCGCCAGGATCGTGCCGGGCGGGCAGATCCGGTCGAGGTCGCCGAACACGTCACGCTTGACGTCCATGCGTTCGGGGACGGCCTCGACGACGAAGTCGGCGTCCGAGAGGTCCTCCCGGGACGTACTGAAGGTAAGGCGCGCGTCGATCTCCGCGCGCTCCTCCTCGGTGATCTTGTCCTTGCTCACCGCGCGTGAGAGGGACCTGTCCACGTGGCCGCGGCCGCGGTCGAGGGCGGCCTGGTCGATCTCGACCCCGACGACGTTGAACCCGGCTCTGGCGAACACCTCAGCGATGCCCGCACCCATCGTGCCCAGTCCTACGACGCCGACCTTGTCAAATTCCTGCACCATGGGCCCCACCCTAGACCTCCGGGGTGCCCCGTCCGCGCAGGGGGACCAGAACTTTACTACCGCCGAGTAACGCCACCTGGCCGGACCGGCACCACGGCGATGGCCAGCGCCGAGAAGACGGCGCTGACCGCGAACACGGAGGGGAGTCCGGCGAACGTGATCACCGCCGCCATCAACACGGGGGTGAGGGTGGTGCTCACCGACTGGAGCCAGTTCTGCACGGCCAGCGCCCGACCCGCCCAGGCTGTTCCGGCGATCTCGGCGACCGACAGGAAGGTGAGACCGTTGTGCCACATGGTGAGGACGAGGCAGAGCAGGACGAGCGGGACCGCCGCCTCGGCCCACAGGTTCGGCAGCGCGGTCAGCAGGACGAGCGCCACCCCGGAGACCACCGCCAGCCACCGGACCGGGCGGGTGCGGTCGCCGGTCCGGTCCGACCGGGCCCCGAGCAGCAACCGCCCGACCGCGCCGGGGATCTGCGCGGCCGCGACCACCGCTCCCGCGGCGGGCGGGCTCCACCCCTGTTCCTGGACCAGGTAGATGACGGTGTACACCATGAGGGTGACCTGCGGGACCCCCAGGAGCATGCTCGCGCCGTGCACCCGCCAGATGTCCCACCTGCGGTAGGGGGACTCCGCCCGGGCCGGTTCGGCGGGGGTGATCGCGCCATCGTCGGGCACGGGTGCGCCCGGTCCCGCCGGCGGGTCGCGCCGCGCCGGACCGCCCGGGGGCGCGGAGGCCATCGACAGCACCAGCGGCACGGCGACCAGCGCGAGTGCGGCCGGAAGCGTCATCGCCCCGACGAACCCCCACGCGTCCGCCGCCCGGGGCAGCACCAGAGCCGCCAGGCCCACGCCCAGGGGCAGCGCGGACTGCCTGACGCCCATGGCCAGTCCGCGTTCGGCGGGCGCGAACCAGGTCATGACCAGGCGCCCGCTGGCCGCGTTGACCGGACCGCCGACCGCTCCGGCCAGCAGCAGGACCGCGGCCGCGCCCCACAGGCCCGTCACCGTCCACAACAGCCCGAGCGCGCCCGCCGTGAGGAGCAGGCTCAGCGCCATCGTCACCCGCTCCCCCGCGCGGTCGATCACCACCCCCCAGACCAGGAGGGTCAGCAACAGACCGAACGAGGGCAGCCCGGCCAGCATCCCGGCCTGGGCGGTGGAGACTCCGAACGCCTCACGGAGCTGCGGCAGCACGACCGGCACGCCGAACATCACCGAGACACTGGCCACCTGGGCCACCATGCTGACGGACAGGATCACCCAACGGTTGCGCACGAGCATCCCGCCAGCCTAGGGAGTCCCGTCGCCGCCTCCGCTCCCGCTCCGCTCCCGAAGCGGGTTCGCGAACGCGGCGAAGGCGGTAACGTGACGTCCCGTGCGTCTCGTCATCGCGCGGTGCAGCGTCGACTACGTCGGCCGACTCACCGCCCACCTGCCCATGGCTCCCCGCCTGATCCTCATCAAGGCCGACGGGAGCGTGTCCATCCACGCCGACGACCGGGCGTTCAAACCCCTGAACTGGATGAACCCTCCGTGCAAGCTCCGCGAGGAGCCGGTCGAGGACGGTCCCGACGTGTGGACGGTCACGCACAGCAAGTCCGGTGAGAAGCTCGTGCTGACCATCGAGGAGGTCCTGCACGACTCCTCGCACGAGCTCGGCAAGGACCCCGGGCTCCAGAAGGACGGCGTGGAGGCCCACCTCCAGGAACTGCTCGCCGAGCACATCACCACGCTGGGCGAGGGCTACACGCTGATCCGCCGCGAGTACCCCACCGCCATCGGCCCCGTGGACATCCTCTGCCGCGACGGGCGGAGCAACACCGTCGCGGTGGAGCTCAAGCGGCGTGGGGACATCGACGGCGTGGAGCAGCTGACCCGCTACCTCGAACTCCTCAACCGGGACCCGTCCCTGGCTCCGGTGACCGGTGTGTTCGCCGCCCAGGAGATCAAGCCCCAGGCCAAGGTGCTGGCCGAGGACCGGGGCATCTCCTGCGTGGTCCTCGACTACGACGAGCTGCGCGGCATCGAGCCCGACACCCTCCGACTGTTCTGACGCCTCGGACCGTCCGCTGTCCTCCGTTCGGAGGACAGCGGACGGTCCCTCCGGCGGACACCCCGCGCGCCGCGTCCGCGCGAGGCTGGGGGCATGAGCGGAACAGTCATCGAGGTCGAGGGCCTCACCAAACGGTACGGCGACAACCACGCCGTCGCGGGGATCGACCTGAGCGTGCCCCGAGGGGAGGTCTTCTCCCTGCTCGGGCCGAACGGCGCGGGCAAGACCACGACGGTGGAGATCCTGGAGGGCTTCCGCGCCCGTGGCGGAGGCTCCGTCCGCGTGCTCGGCGAGGACCCGGGCCGTGCGGGCCGGTCCTGGCGCTCGCGGATCGGGATCGTGTGGCAGAAGGAGACCATGATCCCCAAGCTGCCGGTGCGCGAGGTCGTCCGGCACTTCGCGGGCTACTACCCCAGCGCCGTGGGCGCCGACGAACTCCTGGAGAGGGTCGGTCTCGCGGAGAAGGCGAGGGCCCTGCCGGACTCGCTTTCGGGGGGCCAACGCCGCCGTCTCGACGTCGCGCTGGGCATCGTGGGCCGTCCTGAGCTGCTCTTCCTCGACGAGCCCACCACCGGGTTCGACCCCCGGGCGCGCCGCGAGTTCTGGGACCTCATCCTCGACCTGGCCCGGCAGGGCACCACCATCGTGCTCACCACGCACTACCTGGAGGAGGCCGAGTTCCTGGCCGACCGGGTGTGCGTGATCGCGGGCGGCCGCGTCCGCGCCCTGGACGCCCCCGCCCGGTTGGGCGGCCGCGCCACCGCCCAGGCCACCGTCTCCTGGCTGGAGGACGGGCACCGCCGCGAGAAGCGCACCACAGCGCCCACCCGCCTGGTGTCGGAGCTGGCCGCGCGCTTCTCCGGGGAGGTCCCCGAGCTGAGCGTGCACCGTCCCACGCTGGAGGACGTCTACCTCGACATGATCAGGGACGACCAGGCCGCCGAGGAGGTCACCGCATGAGCACCGACACCCTGGGAACGACGACCGCTCCCTCTCCCGGCGAGTCTTCGCGGCGCCCGCCGGGCGCCCTGCGCGTGGGCCTGTCGCGGGGGTGGCTGGAGATCCGCACCTTCTCCCGGGAGTGGGAGAGCCTGGTCTTCACGTTCACGCTTCCCGCGCTCATCCTCACCATGTTCGCGTCGATCTTCGACGGCATGTTCGACATGGAGATGGCGGCGGTCGACTACTACCTGCCGGGGCTCATCGCGATGGGTCTGATGTCGGTGAGCTTCCAGACCCTGGGCATCGCGATCGCCGTCGAACGCGACCACGGAACGCTGCGCCGACTGCGGGGCACGCCCATGCCGCCCAGCGCCTACTTCGTCGGCAAGACGATCCTCGTGCTCTTCCTCGCGGTGGGCCAGGTGGCGCTCCTGCTCGGTGTGGCGGGACTGTTCTTCGGCGGGACCATGCCCTCCACCCTGGCAGCGTGGTCCACCATCGCCTGGGTGTTCGTGCTGGGGACGGTCGGCTGCTCGCTACTGGGTATCGCGATGAGCTCGCTGGCCCGCACCGCGCAGACCGCGTCAGCGGTGGTCGTCGTCCCGTTCCTGCTGCTCCAGTTCACCTCCGGGATCTTCGTCCCGGTGCACTTCATGCCGGACTGGATTCTGGCCGGCGCCTCCCTCTTCCCCCTGCTGTGGATGGCGCAGGGCATGCGGGCCGCGTTCTTCCCCGACGAGATGGCCGTCATGGAGGCGACCGGGGCGTGGGACCTGCCCATGGTGGCCCTGGTCCTGGGCGGCTGGTGTGTGGTGGGCTTGGTGCTGACCCTCGTGACGTTCCGCTGGAAGACCCGCAAGGACGGATGACCATGACGACGGACCGGGCCCCGGGGCCGGACTCGACGGCGCCTGGGGCCGCCGACCCCGGCCGCCCCGCCGATCCCGGCGACCCCGGCGGTCCGACGACGTCGACGGCCTCCCCCGAACGGGACGAGCGGCACGCGTGGAGCATGGGCTCCCGGTGGCACGTGGCCTTCTCGGTCGCCATGGCGGCGATGGTCGCGCTGGCGCTGGTCACCGGCCCCGAGGAGTGGCGCTGGCTCACCGCCGCGTTGATGTGCGCGGTGGTGGCCGTGTACCTGTTCGGCGCCCGGCCGTTGATCAGCCCGGAGAAGGGCTTCCTCGACACCACCCGGGCGCTCGTCCTGATGGCCCTGTTCCTGCTGCCCACGGTGCCCGCCGTCATCCTCAACCCGGTTCTCGTGTTCGCGCTGATCGCGATCGCCCCGGTCTGCTTCATGACCGTCGGCAGCGTGCTGGCCGTGTCCACGGTGGGTGTGATCCTGGTCGTGCCCACGCTGTGGGGCGGCCTGGTCGGCGAGCAGGACTGGCCGTCGGTCGGCGTGCACCTGCTCGTCAACGGAGCCGTCCTGGGCTACGCCCTGTGGTTCGGAACCTGGGTCGAACGGATCGTGGTGCAGAGCGCGGAACGCTACCAGCTCATCGAGGCGCTGCGGCGCAGCCGCGAGGAGGTGGCCCTGCTGTCCGAGGAGGCCGGAGCGCTGGCCGAGCGCGAACACCTGGCCCGCGAGATGCACGACACGCTCGCCCAGGGGTTCACCAGCATCATCACCCTGACCCAGGCGGTGGAGTCGGAGCTGGACAGCGACCCGGTGACCGCCCGCCGTCACCTGGCGCTCATGCGGGAGACGGCGGCGGAGAACCTGGCGGAGACCCGTGCCATGGTGGCCGCCCGGCAGTCGTTCCGGCTGGACGACGAGGGCCTGGACTCCTCCGTCCGGCGGATCGGTGAGCGGCTCGGCCGCGAACTGGGCATCAGCGTGGACGCCGAGGTGACCGGGGTACCGGAGGACCTCCCCAACGACCTCCAGATCTGTCTGCTGCGCACCGCCCAGGAGGCGCTGGCCAATGTCCGCAAGCACGCCGGAGCCCGCAACGCCAGGGTCGTCCTCGCCTACACCGACGTCGGCGTGCGCCTGACCGTGGCCGACGACGGGCTCGGCTTCGACCCCGCGCGGCCCGCCCACGGCAACGGACTGGCCAACATGCGCCACCGGGCCGCGTCGGTGGGCGGGCTGCTGGACATGGAGAGCTCCCCGGGCGGGGGCACCACCGTCCGCCTGTTCATCCCGCACGACGACGCGGACGAGTGAACCGTCCCGGAGAGGAAGACGCCCCATGATCCGTGTCCTGCTGGTCGACGACCACCCCGTGGTCCGCGAGGGTATCCGCGGCATGCTCAGCGCCGAGCACGACCTGGACATCGTCGGAGACGCCGGCTCGGGTCCGGAGGCGGTGGCCCGGGTCGCGACCCTGCTCCCCGACGTGGTCCTGATGGACCTGCGCATGCCCGGCGGCGACGGGGCCGAGGCGACCGAGCGCATCCGCGCCGATCACCCGGGCGTACACGTCCTGGTGCTCACCACCTACGACACCGACACCGACATCCTGCGCGCGGTCGAGGCGGGCGCCACCGGCTACCTGCTCAAGGACACCCCGCGCTCCGAGCTGGCCGAGGCCGTGCGCTCGGCGGCCCGGGGCGAGACGGTACTCAGCGGCCGCCTGGCGGGCAAGCTGCTCACCGGGGTGCGGCAGCGGAGCGAGCCGGAGGGGCCCGCGCTCTCCCCGCGCGAGGTGGAGGTGCTGCGGCTCGCGTCGGACGGGCTCACCAACGCCGCCATCGGCCGGGCCCTGCACATCAGCGCCACGACGGTGAAGACCCACCTGATGCGGGTCTACGAGAAGCTGGGCGTGGGCGACCGCACCTCGGCGGTCTCCCAGGCGATGCGCAGGGGTCTGCTTCCCGAGCGGTAGGTCCATCACGGCCCCGATCTCAGGGTCGTCTCCGGGACCTCCCCCGATACGCGGGGACTCCGTGTCGGACAGAATCGGCATATGGTAAAAGAGATGAGCCAACTCACCCCCCGCGAGGACGGCGACGGTCGTATGCGCGCCTCCGACGCCGACCGCGACGCCGTCGCGCACCTGCTCCGGGAGGCCCTCGCGGAGGGCCGTCTGGACCCCGACGAACACAGCGACCGGCTGGACGCGGTGTACCGCGCCAAGACCGTCGGAGAACTCGTCCCCCTCACCGAGGACCTGCCGGCCACCGGCGCCTCGGCCCGGCTCCCCGCACCGTCGGACTTTCGCTCACCGCGCCCGGTGTACGGCGCGACGCGAGTCGTCGACCAGCCCGCCACCAGCCACAGCGCGATCGCCCTGCTGGGCGGCGCGGACCGCTCGGGCAACTGGGTGGTCCCGCGCCGTTTCGTGACCGTCGCGGCCATAGGAGGGGTCCAACTCGACCTGCGCGAGGCCCGGTTCACACACCGGGAGACCACCTTGTGGATCGGCACGGTCATGGGCGGTGTCGGCATCATCGTGCCCGACGACATCCAGGTGCGCATGCACGGGCTGCCGATCATAGGCGGGTTCGGGGTCGAGGGCGACACACCCAGCGTGGTGGAGCCCGACGCCCCGATCGTGCACATCCGGGGCATCGCCCTCATGGGCGGGGTCGGAGTCAGCTACCGGGCGCGCAAGCACCAGGAGGACGAGAACTGACCGCGGCGCACCCGCGCCCTCCGCCCCCGGCCTCTGTCCGGGCCGCCGTGCGTCCAGGACGGTCCGGACGTCGCGGACCGTCCATCCAACCACAGGGCACACCCGCTCGTAAGGTCTGTGGCTGATTGTGGCAATGTCCCGCGCCATGTCTTGCCGTGACCGGAACCTCCTGCGAGGCTTCTTCGGTACCTCGTCCACCCCAGGCGTCCATCCCCCACCCCGCGGCACGATGGACCCCCGTGAACCGGAGGAAATCCGTGCATCCGACCACCCCCGGGAAGCCGCGCGGCAGAGCGTCCGCGCCCTCCTCCCCCGGGCGGCGCACCGCCGCCACCGCCGGACTGGCCGCCCTCGTGATGACCGCGGGGGCCCTGGCGGGCACACCGGCCCACGCCGACCAGGCCGCGCTCCCCGACCTCGTGACCACCGAGGCGATCGAGGCGCACCTGAACAACCTCGACACCATCGCCCGCTACAACGGCGGTAACCGCGCCAGCGGCACCCCGGGCTACGACGTGGCCGCGCTGTACGTCGAGGACCAGCTGAAGCGGGCCGGGTACCAGCCCTACCGCCACGAGTACGAGTACGAGGCCTGGCGCGAGAACTCGCCCGCCGTACTGGCGCAGACGGCGCCGAAGCACCACCCGTACGAGCTCGACCAGGACTTCGTCACCATGAGCTACTCCGGCCCGGGTGACGTCACCGCCCCGGCCGTCGCGGTCGCCCCCGACAGCGCGGCCAGCGGCTGCTCGGCGGACGACTTCGCCGACTTCCCGGAGGGCGCCGTCGCCATCACCGTGCGCGGCAGCTGCTCGTTCGAGGAGAAGGTGACCAACTCCGCCGAAGCGGGGGCCTCGGCCGCACTGGTGGTCAACAACGAGGACGAGGTCTTCCTCGGCACCGTGGGCGAGCAGTCCGCCATCCCCGCCGTCGGCGTGTCCGGCCTGGCCGGGGCCGACCTGCTGTCGATCCCCGACCTGGAACTCCGGGTCGCGGTCGACTCCGAGGTCTCACAGGAGCGGTCCTTCAGCGTGCTCGCCGAGACCTCCGGCGGCCGTGACGACAACGTGGTGGTCGTGGGCGCGCACCTGGACGGTGTCGAGGAGGGGCCGGCCGTCAACGACAACGGCAGCGGGGTGGCCTTCCTGCTGGAGACCGCCATCCGGTTGGCCGAGCAGCCCGACCCGAACAACCAGGTGCGCTTCGCGTTCTGGGGCACCGAGGAGTCCGGCCTGGTCGGCTCCAACGAGTACGTGGCGGGCCTGGACGAGCAGGAGCTCGACGACGTCGCGCTGTACCTGAACTTCGACATGATCGGGTCGCACAACTACGGCCGGTTCGTGCTCGACGGCCGGATGGAGCTGCCGGAGTCCGGCGGGGCCCCCTCCGGCTCGGGCGCGATCGCCAAGGTCTTCGAGGACTACTTCGAGGAGCAGGGCCAGGTCAGTGAGCCGGGCGTGCTCAGCGGCCGCAGCGACTACCTCGCGTTCATGCAGGCGGGCGTGCCCTCCGGCGGGCTGTTCAGCGGCGCGGACGGCGTGAAGTCGCCGGAGCAGGCCGAATGGTACGGAGGCACCGCGGGCGACACGTTCGACCCGTACTACCACACGGCCGACGACACCCTGGAGAACATCAACTGGGACTCGGTGGCCGAGCTGTCGGCCGCGGGGGCGCACGGTGTGGAGTTCTTCGCGGAGAGCACCCTGCCGGTCAACGGTGTGCTGTCGATGTCCGCGGTGACCGTCGACCTGCCCCGCGTGGGCGACGCCTGGGTCCGCTAGGGCCCTGAGTCCCGTCGGTGACGTCGGTGAGGGCGGGCGGCGTGAACCCCCCGGTTCCACGCCGCCCGCCCCTCGCGATGCCTCCCCCTCGCGCGGCGGTCCGGGCGACCCCCCTCAGTCCCGCCCGGATGTCCGCGCGCGGACATCGCCGGAAACTACGGTGAGTAGCTCCCTCGTGCCTCAAGGTATCAGTGAGCCAGGTCACCTTCACCCCCCGAGACTGAACAGTTATCCTCCGTGACCCTGCCGTGCCCGGCTGCCTCGACCCCGCGTGCCGCACAGCCCTCCCCTAGGCTGAGGGCCATGAGCACAAGGGACACGGACACACCGGTCGTACTGTCGAAGATCTACACGCGTACCGGCGACACCGGCACGACGGCCCTCGGCGACATGAGCAGGACCTCCAAGAACGACACCCGCCTGGTCGGCTACGCCGACACCGAGGAGGCCAACGCCGCCATCGGCGTGGCCCTGGCCCTGGGAGAGCTCCCCGACGACGTGCGCACCCTGCTGATGCGCGTCCAGAACGAGCTCTTCGACCTCGGAGCGGACCTGGCCACCCCGATCGTGCCCGACCCCGAGTACCCGCCCCTGCGCGTGCTCCCGGAGTACGTCACCCGGCTGGAGAAGGCCTGCGACACCTACAACGCGGACCTGCCGACCCTGCGGAGCTTCATCCTGCCCGGCGGCTCCCCCACCGTCGCACTGGTCCACACCGCACGCATCGTCGTGCGGCGCGCCGAGCGCTCCGTGTGGGCCGCCATCGACGAACACGGTGACAGCGTCAACCCGCTCACCGCGCGGTACCTGAACCGTCTCTCGGACCTGTTGTTCATCCTGGGCCGCCACGTCGCCGGGGACGGCGACGAGGTCCTGTGGAAGCCCGGCGGCGAACGCTAGGGACCGGCCCCGGCGCCCGCCGACGAGCGCACCGAGTTCAGGCGGGGTCGCCGAGTTCGCGCTCGACGGCCTCCACCTTGCTGTGCAGGCCGTCGGTCACACCCTCGCGGATGTCCGCCTTCAGGGTCAGGCTCACCCGCCCGGCCCCCTCGCCGGCCGCCGCGACAGCGCGCTTGACGACGTCCATGACCTCGTCCCACTCCCCCTCCACGGAGGTGAACATGGCCGAGGTCTCGTTGGGCAACCCGCTCTCGCGCACGACCCTGACCGCACGGGCCACGGCCGGGGCGACGGACTCGCCCTCACCGAGCGGGGACACTGAGAAAGCCACGATGGTACTCATGGGCCCATGCAAACACACGGGCACCGCCCCTGTGAACCACGAGGCGACACCGGGAGGGGCGTGGCGTCAGGCCTGCCACTGCGTCCCGGGCGGCATCGACTCGATCCACGACAGGAATCCGGTGAGCGCGCTCTCCCCCATCGCGACCTCCAGGGTCGCCTCGCTCGGGTCGCCGCCGTCCGGACCCGCCCAACCGATCTCCAGGACCGTCACGTCGGCGGGCAGCGGCACGTCGCCCTCTCCGGGGGCACGACGCCCCACAACGACGAGACCGCGGCGCGACAGTCGCACTGTCGGCCGCGGTCTGAGGGAGAGGACGGGGAACCACCCGAGGTCGCCCGAGCCGTACCGGCCGAAGCCGATCCGCCAGGAACCCCGGCGCCCCTTCTCCCCGCGCGCGCGCAGGTAACACTCGACGGCCCCGCCGCTGCGCAGCAGCACGAACCGTCGCATCCAGCCGGTGCCGAGCACCAGCGCGACCACCAGGACGACGGCGAGGGCCGCCCACCCCAAGGACTCCAACCACGGTGTTCCCTGAAGCGGTGCCACACCCACGTCTCGTCGCCTCCCGGCTTCGCTAGGCGACTTCCTCGCCAGCAGCGCGCAGACGGCTGCGGGCACGGGCGGCGGCCAGGTTGTCACCCGACTCGCCCGCGTCCTTCAGCGCCTGGCGCGCACGGTCCACATCGATGTCCTCGGCGAGCTCGGCGGTCTCGGCGAGGATCGAGATACGGCCCTCACCCGAAACCGAGACGAACCCACCGTGCGCGGCGGCCCGGATCTCACCGGTCTCACGCGCGCCCAGAACGCGAACGACCGCGTCCTCGGCCAGAAGCGACAGCACCGGGACGTGCCCGGGCTGGACGCCGATCTCGCCCTCGACGGTCTTCGCGATGACCATGTCGCCCTCGCCCGCCCAGACCTCGCGGTCCGGAGAGACGATCTCGACGAAAAGCTTCTTCGACACTGCCACAAACTCCTCGGCTAGCGGGTGGGTTCGGCGGGGCCGAGTTCGCATCGATACTCGGCCCCGCCTCGGGTCTAGCCCCGCCCGTCGCCCTCCGCCACGAAGGCGGGGGGACACTGACGCGCAGTACTAGCCTTCCTGCAGCTTCTTCGCCTTCTCCACGACCATGTCGATGTTGCCGACGTCGAGGAAGGCCTGCTCGGGAAGGTGGTCGTACTCGCCGTCACACAGACCCTTGAAGGACGCGATGGTCTCCTCAAGCGGCACGAACACACCCGGGGTGCCGGTGAACTTCTCCGCCACGAACATGTTCTGCGACAGGAAGCGCTCCAGGCGACGGGCCCGGTTCACGATGATCTTGTCCTCTTCGGACAGCTCGTCCATACCGAGGATGGCGATCTGGTCCTGGAGGTCGTTGTTGCGCTGGAGGATCTCCTTGACGCGCTGGGCCACCTGGTAGTGCTCCTCGCCCACGTACTGCGGGTCCAGGATGCGGGAGGTGGAGGCCAGCGGGTCGACCGCCGGGTAGATGCCCTTCTGCGAGATCGGGCGGGAGAGCTCGGTCGTCGCGTCCAGGTGGGCGAAGGTGGTCGCCGGCGCCGGGTCGGTGTAGTCGTCCGCGGGGACGTAGATCGCCTGCATCGAGGTGATCGAGTGACCGCGCGTCGAGGTGATCCGCTCCTGGAGCTGACCCATCTCGTCCGCCAGGTTGGGCTGGTAACCCACGGCCGAGGGCATACGGCCCAGCAGCGTGGAGACCTCCATACCCGCCTGGGTGAAACGGAAGATGTTGTCGATGAAGAGCAGCACGTCCTGGTTCTGGACGTCACGGAAGTACTCCGCCATCGTCAGAGCCGAGAGCGCCACGCGCAGACGGGTGCCCGGGGGCTCGTCCATCTGGCCGAAGACGAGCGCGGTGTCCGGGAGGACGCCCATCTCGTCCATCTCCAGGAAGAGGTCCGTACCCTCACGGGTGCGCTCACCGACACCGGCGAACACGGACACACCACCGAAGTTACGGGCGATACGGGTGATCATCTCCTGGATGAGCACCGTCTTGCCCACACCCGCGCCACCGAAGAGGCCGATCTTCCCACCGCGCACGTACGGGGTGAGGAGGTCGATCACCTTGATGCCCGTGACCATCATCTCGGTCTTGGACTCGAGCTGGTCGAACGAGGGGGCCTTGCGGTGGATCGGCCAGCGCTCGGTCACGCCGAGCTCGGCCGTGGGCACGTCCATGGACTCGCCCAGGGTGTTGAACACGTGGCCCTTGACGACGTCGCCGACGGGCACGCTGATGGGCGCGCCGGTGTCGCGCACCTCGGCGCCACGGACCATGCCGTCCTGCGGGGCGAGGGAGATCGCGCGGACCAGGTTGTCACCCAGGTGCTGGGCGACCTCCAGGGTGACGACCTTCTCCTTGCCACCGATGCTCACATCGGTGTGCAGGGCGTTGTAGATGCCGGGCAGGGAGCCGACGGGGAACTCCACGTCGACGACCGGGCCGGTGACCCGGGCGATGCGGCCGGTGGCGGTGCCAGCGCCGGCCGTACCTTCAACTGTCGCAGTCACTTCTGTTACTCACTTCCCGCGCTGGACCCAGAGAGCGCATCGGCACCGCCGACAATCTCACTGATCTCATTGGTGATCTCGGCCTGACGAGCCTGGTTGGCCAGGCTGGTCAGGTTCTTGACGAGTTCTTCCGCGTTGTCGGTCGCGGCCTTCATGGCCGCCCGACGGGACGCCTGCTGGGAGGCGGCCGACTCCAGGAGGGACGCGTAGATCCGGTTGACCACGTACTGCGGAAGCAGCTGGTCCAGGACCTCCTCCGCGGAGGGCTCGAACTCGTAGAGCGGCAGCGCCTGGCCACCGATGCTCTCCTCGAGCTCCTCGGCCTCGACCTCTTCCACCTCCAGCGGAAGGGCGCGGACCGCCCCGGCCCGCTGGGTCAGCATCGACACGAACTCCGTGGAGACCACGTGGATCTCGTCGACACCACCCTCGGCGGTGTCCTGGGAGAACCTCTCCATGAGAGTGGAGCCGATCTCCTGGGCGTGCGCGTAGGTCACCCGCTCGGTGAAGCCTTCCCAGGACTCCTCGACCTCACGGCCGCGGAACTTGTAGAAGGCGGCACCCTTGCGGCCCACCATGTACGTGAGGACCTCCTTGCCCTGCTCCTTGAGGAGCTGGGTGAGGGACTCGGCCTCCTTGATGACGTTGCTCGAGAAGGCGCCGGCCAGACCCTTGTCGCTGGTGACGACCAGGACGGCAGCACGGGTGGGGTTCTCGGCCTCGGTCAGCAGCGGGTGATCCGTCACCCGGCTGGCGAGAGCCGACACCGCCCGCGTGATCTCCCGTGCGTAGGGTCCGGCAGCCTCGGCCGCGCGCTGCGCCTTGGTGATGCGCGTGGCGGCGATGAGCTCCATCGCGCGGGTGATCTTCGCCATCGACTTCGTCGAGCGAATCCTCCGGCGATAGACGCGAAGCTGTGCACCCATGGGTTACTTCCCGCCCTTGGCGACCTTGATGGTCTCCTGGCCGACCTTCTCCTCGGCGAGCGCCTCGGCCTCGGCCTCGGTGCCCAGGAGGGTACCGGCGGAGGTCTGGAAGCTCTGCTTGAACTTCTCGATCGCGGCCTGGAGGGTCTTCTGGCTGTCGTCCTCGAACTTGCCGGTGTCCCGGATGGTGTCCAGGACGTCCTTGTGCTCGCGGTCCAGGAAGGACAGCAGGTCCTCCTCGAAGCGGCGCACGTCCTCGACCGGAACCTCGTCGATCAGGCCGGTGTTACCCATCCAGATCGAGACGACCGTCTTCTCCATGGAGAAGGGCGAGTACTGCCCCTGCTTCAGGAGCTCCATCATCCGGGCACCGCGCGCGAGCTGCTGCTTGGAGACGGCGTCCAGGTCGGAACCGAAGGCGGAGAACGCCTCGAGCTCGCGGTACTGGGCCAGGCCCAGACGCAGCGTGCCGGAGACCTTCTTGGTGGCCTTGGTCTGGGCGGCGCCACCGACTCGGGAGACGGAGACACCGACGTCGATCGCCGGACGCTGGCCCTGGTTGAACAGGTCCGAGTCCAGGAACACCTGACCGTCGGTGATCGAGATGACGTTGGTGGGGATGTACGCCGAGACGTCGCCCGCCTTGGTCTCGATGATCGGCAGGGCCGTCATCGAACCGGCGCCCAGCTCGTCGGAGAGCTTGGCACAGCGCTCCAGGAGACGGGAGTGGAGGTAGAAGACGTCACCCGGGTAGGCCTCACGGCCCGGCGGGCGGCGCAGCAGGAGGGACACGGCGCGGTAGGCCTCGGCCTGCTTCGTCAGGTCGTCGAAGACGATCAGGACGTGCTTGCCCTCGTACATCCAGTGCTGGCCCAGGGCCGAACCGGTGTACGGGGAGAGGTACTTGAAGCCCGCCGGGTCGGACGCCGGGGAGGCCACGATGGTGGTGTACTCCATCGCGCCGGCCTCTTCGAGGGCGCCGCGCACGCTGGCGATGGTCGAGCCCTTCTGACCCACCGCGACGTAGATGCAGCGCACCTGCTTCGTGGGGTCGCCGGTCTCCCAGTTCGCCTTCTGGTTGATGATCGCGTCGATACCGATCGCGGTCTTACCGGTCTGCCGGTCGCCGATGACCAGCTGGCGCTGGCCGCGACCGACGGGGGTCATGGTGTCGATCGACTTGATGCCGGTCTGCAGCGGCTCGCCGACCGGCTGGCGCTCCATGACCGTCGCGGCCTGGAGCTCCAGCTCGCGCGTCTCGCTCGACTCGATCTCACCCTTGCCGTCGATGGGGTTACCCAGGGGGTCCACCACGCGGCCAAGGAAGTCGTCACCCACCGGGACCGAGAGGAGCTTGCCGGTGCGACGCACCCTCTGCCCCTCCTCGATGCCGGTGAAGTCACCCAGCACCACGACACCGATCTCGCCGATCTCAAGGTTCTGGGCCATGCCCAGTGTGCCGTCCTCGAACTCCAGCAGCTCGTTCGCCATCGCCGAGGGAAGGCCACCGACGCGGGCGATGCCGTCACCGGAGTAGGTGACGGTACCGACCTCTTCAGCGCGGGTGGCGTCAGGCTCGTACGACTGGACGAAGCGCTGTAGCGCGTCCCGGATCTCATCCGGCCGGATCGTCAGCTCCGCCATCTCTACGTTGTCCTTGCTCTCAAATGGCGCCGGGCCGGCGCCGTGCGTGCTTGCTTGTCTTCGCGTCAGCCGGCCAGGCGGCGCTGGACCTCAGCGATGCGCCCGGCGATCGTGCCGTCGATGACCTCGTCGCCCACCTGGATGGAGAGTCCACCCAGGATGTCCGGGGCGACCTCGATGTTCAGGTGGATCTCGCGGCCGTGCTTGCGGCTCAGCAGGGTGCGCAGGCGCGTCTGCTGGGTCTCGCTCAGCGCGTGGGCGGTACGGACCACGGCGATGTAGCGCTGCGCGCGCTCGGCCACCAGTTGTCCGAAGTTGTCGAGGGCCTGCTCCAGGGTACGACCCCGGGGGTGGGTGACCGCCTGGCCGACCAGGGCCAGCGTCGCGGAGCTCACCTTGCCCGAGAGCAGGTTCTCGACCAGCGCGCGCAGGTGCTCGTCGGCCACGCCCTCACGGGTGAGGGCCGAACGCAGTTCCGGCTCGGCGACGACGATCCGCTGGAAGCGGAACAGCTCGTCCTCGAGCTCGTCCAGGCGGGTGCCCTTGACGGAGGCGACGGTCGCGTAGACCGCCGTCCGCTCCAGGGCGTCCAGCATGTCGCGCCCGGTGGACCACGGCTGGGAGACCACGTCGCTGACCACGATGACCGTGGACGGCGAGACCTTGCCCTCGAGGATCTGACCGATCAGGGCGGTCTTCTTCTCGGGGTCGTTGGCCGGGTCCGCCAGCCAGCGGCGGAGCGAGTGCTCGCCGCTGATCAGGGCGACGACCTCGAAGAGCTCGCCACCCAGCGAGACCGCCTGCTCGGCGCTGGCCGACGCCAGGACGTTCTCGTCCAGGCGCCGGATCGCCTCAGCCAGGGAGCTACGGCTGATACCACGCATCAGCGCACCCCGGCTTGCTTCGCGCTCTCGTCCTGGTCCAGCTCCTCCAGGAACCGGTCCACCACACGGGTCTGAGCGGCGCTGTCACTGAGCGTCTCACCGACGATGCGGCTCGCGAGCTCCGTGGACAGGGTGCCGATCTCGCCGCGCAGCTGGACGAAGGCCTGCTGCCGGTCCGCCTCGATCTGCGCCTTGGCGGCGTCGATGATGCGCTGGGCCTCGACCTGGGCCTCCTCGCGAGCCTCGGCGATGATCGCCGCACGCTGCTCCTTGGCCTTCTCGAGCTCCTGCGCGTACTCGCGGTGCGACTCTTCGAGCTTCTCGCGGTACTGCTGACGGATCTCCTCGGCCTCGGCCTCGGCTCGCTTGGCGCGCTCGATGCCGCCCTCGATGGCGTCGTGACGCTCATCGAGGACCTTCATCACCTTCGGGACCGACTTGCGGACCACAAAGATGTAGACCACGGCGAGCGCGATCGCGCCGAAGGTGAACTTCACCCAGTCGATCCGCAGAATGTTTGGTTCGGCTGCCAACTCCAACAGCATGGTCAGCCCTCCTTCGCGTCAGTTGCCATCAGGAAACGGTTGACGGTTCCGACTTACGGGGCCGCGAAGGCGAGGACGAAGCCGAGGATGGCCAGGGCCTCGATGAGGGCGAAGCCGAGGTAGATGTTGGTCTGGAGCGGGCCGCGGGCCTCGGGCTGGCGGGCGATGGCCTGCATGCCGAGACCGAAGACGATACCGACACCGATACCGGCGCCGATGACGCTGATGCCGTAACCGATGGTGTTGATGTTGCCGGTGATCGCAGCGATGTCCATGGTGTTTCCCTTTACTCGACGTCCGGCGTCGCGTTCCGCGATTGGTCAGTTCGCCGGTGTGGACGGGTCAGAAGCTCTCCGCGCCCTGGTCCGATCACGGGATCGGGGGAACGTGGAGGGGGTCTTTTAGTGAGCCGCTTCGAGCGACTGGTTGAGGTACAGGCTCGCGAGCAGCGTGAACACGAAGGCCTGGATCAGCATGATCGCGATCTCGAAGACGAAGAAGGCGACGTAGCCGATCAGGGCGGCTCCGGAGTAGAGCACGGAGACCGCGGCGAGCATCGGCTCGGCCGTCAGGTTGAGCATGTACCAGCCGCCGTAGGCGAACACGGCCAGCAGCAGGCTGCCCGCGAACATGGTCGCGAACAGACGCAGGGCGTGCGTTACCGGGCGGATGAGGAAGACCGAGAGGATCTCGATCGGGGTGACCAGGACGTAGATCCACTTGGGCATGCCCGGGGGGAAGATCTGGTTCCGGAAGTAACCCCAGCCACCCTGGTGCCTGATGCCGATCACGATCGTCATCACGTAGATGGTGAGCGCGAACATCACCGTGAAGGCGAGGTTGCTGTTGACCGGGAGCATGCCGGGGATGAGTCCGGTGAAGTTCATCGCCAGGATGAGGGTGAAGACACCCGTCATGAACGGGATGAACTTGTCACCCTTCTCACCCATGGTCGGCCGGGTGATGTTGTCCCGGATGAACAGGATGAGCATTTCGCCGACGCTCTGCCTGCGGCCGGGGACGAGGCTCAGCTTCTTGCTGAACCACGACCACAGGAGCAGGACCGCGCCGAGCGCGACGAGCAACAGAACCAGGTACAGGTCGATGCCCGCGCTGCCGGGGATGTTGGCGACCCACGGCTCCGGGAAGAACATCTTGATGGTGGGAGCCTCGAACGCGCAACCGCTGTCGCCGAGATGGCAACCCGGGTCGGCCGCGAGAATGCGCACGTCAGCACTCACGGCGAATCCTTTCGTCGTGACGCAAGAAAGCCTCGTTGATGGTTGTGACTGCTAGCGTCGTCGCGAGATGGGCGACGCGGAACTGCGGGGAGCTCAGAGGTGGCGTGTCTTGGCGACGATCAGATAGATCGCACCGACCATGCCGAGAACGGCCCCGATGGGCAGGAAGAGAGCCTGGAATCCCAGGAGCCTGTCCGCTCCCCAGCCGATCGCGCTCCACACGAGCACACCCGCGAGCAGAGTGGAGAAGAGCGCCCAGCCGTCGGACTCGCGTGGCGCCGGGGGCGCGCTGGGGTCCTTCTTCCTGGCTGGTTCGCTGCTCATCTCGCTCCGGAATATAGCATGTGGGGCTTGACTGGACCGTGGCCGTCCGCCCGCCGTGGAACAGGGTATTACGCCCGTTTCGACGGCTCGCGGCGGGGCACCCCATCACGTGTTCTCCGAGCTCTCGCTCGGGTCCACGTGAAGGATCTTCGCCCGGGAGGTGGCCCAGGTCTGCCCGCCCAGCCAGGCCAGTACGACGGCCAGCGCGCTGTAGACGAAGGCGTTGCTACTGAGGTCCGTGACGAGGGGGCTCCGGCCCAGGGTCACCAACAGAATGCCCAGCAGCGCCATCTTGACGACGAAACCGAGCAGGTTCGCGGCGAGGAACAGGTCCTTGTTCCTCCGGGTGACCATCATGACCGCCCACTGCCCCAGGCCGAAACAGGCGAGGATGATACCGACCGCCAAGGCCGAACTGAGAGCTCCGGCCGTTCCCGCGAGAAGGGCCGAGACCGCGATGGCCAGGACCCCGCACGCGGCGCTCGGAAGCGCGGCGCCGCGGAGAATCCGGGCGTCGTGTTCCTGCATGACGAAGCTCCGTGGGGTTCAGTGAGTACCTGCTCGTGAAAGCTATCACAAGGTTTTTGGTGCCAAATCCAGGGTGCCCTTAACGCGGCCTTAACGCCTCGCGAAAGCCCCGATCCACGGCCACTTCGGGCCTTGTGTCACCTTGACCACACTCGCCGCGAGCTTCACACCAGCGCACATTCGGCACACCCTGTGGGACCTCCGTCCCGAACGTGACGCGGCGTTTATCCATCGGTTGAACGATGGTGATCTGCCTTCTCCGCGACCCGGTTTCCCCGGTTCCACGGCAGCAGCCCACGCCGCCGCAGCCGGGGCAGGGCGATGAGACCGACCGCACAGGTGGCCACCAGCACCGTGACCGTCAGGACGATGAGGGCGGAGTCGAAGATGGACAGCGACACGGCGGCGAAGGCGACGATCCCCGCCCACAGGTACATGAGCAGTACCGCCCGGGTGTGCGTGTGCCCCATGTCGAGGAGCCGGTGGTGCAGGTGACCTCGGTCCGGGGCGAACGGCGACTTGCCCGCGAGGGTCCGGCGCAGCACCGCCAGCACCAGGTCCGCCAGGGGCAGCGCGATGACCAGCAGCGGCAGCGCGATCGGCAGGAAGACGACCAGTCCGGAGGAGTTGAACTCCTCCCGGGCGGTGTTGGCGTCGAACTGCCCGGTGACCGTGATCGTGATGGAGGTCAACAGCAGACCCAGCAGCATCGAACCGGTGTCGCCCATGAACACCCGCGCCGGGTGGAAGTTGTGGAAGAGGAAGCCCACACAGGTTCCGGCCAGGATGATCGCGATCATCGCCGGATAGGACTGGCGGACGAACCCCTGCTCCACCGCGACCACGTAGTAGTACGCGAAGAACGCCAACGACGAGATACCGACGATGCCCGCCGCGAGGCCGTCCAGGCCGTCGGCGAAGTTGACCGCGTTGATGGTCACCACGATGAGCAGGATGGAGATCATCGCCCCCAGCCAGGGCCCCAGTGACAGTTGGGTCCCGGGCAGCGGCAGCCACAGCAGCTGCACGCCCTGCCACACGAGGATGCCCGCGGCCGCCACCTGACCGGCCAGCTTGCTGAGCGCGTCCATCCCCCAGCGGTCGTCGACGACGCCGATGACCGTGATGAGTCCGCCCGCCAGCAACAGGCCGATCCACGTCTTGGCGACGAACACGTTCTGGAGGTGCGGCAGCTGCGCCGAGATGAGCAGCGCCGCCGCGAACCCCCCGTAGATCGCCAGCCCGCCCAGGCGCGGGATGGGCTCGGTGTGCACGTCGCGGTCGCGGACCGGCGGAGCCGCCCCGAAGGCGATCGCCAACCGGCGCACCAGCGGGACGAGCAGGTAGGTCACCGCGGCGGCGATGACGAAGGTGAGCGCGTACTCCCGCACTGCCTGATCCCTCTAGCTCTCGGAGCGGTCGGTGTCCCGGGACCCGTCGGTCTCCGGCCCCGCGGCCCCGGGCGCGGACGCCTCCGGTGTCCCGGGCTCCCCGGAGGCCGTCCCGGTGTCGGGTTCGTCCTCCTCCTGCGCCTTCTTCGGCTTGGTCCGGCCCTTGCGCAGCTCGCCGATCACCGTGCCGCACACCGAGCGCAACTGCTCGATGGAGATCGCCCCGGAACGCAGCACCCGGGGCACCGCGTACGTGAGGTCCACGATGGTGGAGGCCACCGGGCTCTCGGCCGTACCGCCGTCCAGGTAGACCGCGACGTCGTCACCGAGCTGTTCGATGGCCTCCCCGGCGGTGGTCGCGGCGGGCTGACCGGACTTGTTGGCGCTGCTCACCGCCATGGGACCGGTCTCCTTGAGCAGTTCCAGGGCGACCGGGTCCATCGGCATGCGCACGGCCACGGTGCCCTTGGTGTCGCCCAGGTCCCAGGACAGGCTGGGGGTGGCGGTGCACACCAGGGTGAGCGGTCCGGGCCAGAACTCCTCCATGAGGTCCCGGCCGTGGTTGCCCAGGTCCTCGATGAGCGCGGTCGCGGCACGCATGGAACCCACCAGCACCGGCGGCGGCATGTCCCGGCCACGGCCCTTGGCCTCCAGAAGGCTGGCCACCGCCTTCGGGCTGAAGGCGTCGGTGCCGATGCCGTACACGGTGTCCGTGGGCAGCACCACGAGGTCACCTCGGCGTACCGCCGACGCGGCGTCGGCGACGCCGTCCCTGCGGGCGCTCTCGTCCGCGCAGTCGTAGATGCGGCTCACCTGCGTTCACCTCAATCTCGGTCGACCGGGCTCGGTTGCCGGTCCTGCGGTGGGGATGGGGGTGCGGCTCGGCGGGCACGGGCCCCTAACCGTCGCCGTCGGCGCGGCGCATGACCACGAAACGGTCGCGCCGGGCCATGTCCTTGCGGTTGAGGACGTCGCGCCAACCCCGGTCCTCGGGGAACAACCGGGGGATGTCGATGCCCTGGCCGTCGTGGTGTTCGATCGCCATGGCCCCGCCGGGGCGGAGCAGCCTGCGGCCGACCGCCTCCAGCGCGCGGATCATGTCCAGCCCGTCCTCACCGGACCACAGGGCGGGCGCGGGGTCGTAGTCGCGCACCTCGGGCGGGATGACCGCGGCCTCCCGGGTCGGCACGTAGGGGGGGTTGCTGATCAGCAGGTCGACGCGGCCGTTGAGCTCGGGCAGGGCGGTACGCATGTCGCCCTCGTGGGAGGTGACGCGGTCGGCGTGTCCGGTGAACGCGATGTTGCGGCGGGTCCACTCCAGCGCTCCGGGGTCGACCTCGACCGTGTGCACCCGGGAGCGGGGGACCTCCTGGGCGATGGAGATCGCGATGGCTCCGGAGCCGGAACCCAGGTCGACCACGAGCGGGTCGGCCACGTCCATGGCGCGCAGGGTCTCGATCGCCCAGTCCACCATGATCTCGGTCTCCGGCCGGGGCACGAAGACGCCCGGCCCGACCTGGAGTTCCAGATACCGGAAGTAGGCGCGGCCGGTGATGTGCTGGAGCGGTTCGCGTGCCTCACGGCGGGAGACGCACTCCCAGTAGCGTGCGTCGAAGTCGGCGTCGGCGACGGCGTGGAGTTCCCCTCGACGGACACCGTGCACGAACGCCGCGAGCTCCTCGGCGTCCGTACGGGGTGAGGCCACGCCCGCCTCAGCGAGCCTGAGTGTGGCGCGGGCGACCTCGTCGAGCAGGAAGTTCATGACTGGGCGGCTTCGAGCCTCTCCTTGGTGTCCGCGTCCACGAGGGCCTTGACGACGCCGTCCAGCTCCCCGTCGAGGACCTGGTCCAGGTTGTAGGCCTTGTAGCCGACCCGGTGGTCGGAGATGCGGTTCTCCGGGAAATTGTAGGTGCGCACGCGCTCGGAGCGGTCCACGGTGCGGACCTGGCTCTTGCGCTCCGCGGAGGCCTCGGCGTCGGCGCTCGCCTGGGCCTCGGCGTAGATGCGGGCACGCAGGATGCGCATGGCCTGCTCCTTGTTCTGGAGCTGGCTCTTCTCGTTCTGGCAGGAGGCCACGATGCCGGTGGGCAGGTGGGTGATCCGGACGGCGGAGTCGGTCGTGTTGACGCTCTGCCCGCCGGGCCCGGAGGAGCGGTAGACGTCGACGCGCAGATCCTTCTCGTGGATCTCGATCTCGATCTCCTCGGCCTCGGGGACCACGAGGACACCGGCGGCGGAGGTGTGGATGCGCCCCTGCGACTCGGTGACCGGGACGCGCTGGACCCGGTGGACACCGCCCTCGAACTTGAGCATGGGCCACACGCCGGAACCGGGCTCGGGGGTGCCCCGGTTCTTGAAGGCGATGGTGATGTCCTTGTACCCGCCGAGGTCGGAGTGGGTGGCGTCGATGACCTCGGTCTTCCAGCCCTGGCGCTCCGCGTAGCGCAGGTACATGCGGACCAGGTCGCCCGCGAACAGTGCGGACTCCTCGCCGCCCTCGCCGGCCTTGACCTCCATGATGAGGTTCTTGTCGTCGGCGGGGTCGCGCGGGACGAGGAGGACGCGCAGGCGCTCGGTGAGCTGCTCCGCCTCCTCGGTCAGGCGGTCGGCCTCCTCGGCGAAGGAGGCGTCCTCGGCGGCCAGCTCACGGGCGGCGTCGATGTCGTTCTCGACCTCCTTAAGCTGACGGTAGGCCTCGATGATCGGGGTGAGCTGTGAGTAGCGCTTGCCCAGCGTGCGCGCCTTGGTCTGGTTGGCGTGCACCTCGGGGTCGGCGAGCTGCTGTTCCAGCTCGTAGTACTCCCCAAGAAGGTCGTCCAGCTTCACTTTCCCACGTTCCCGTCTTGTCGCTCGCCCTGTCCGTCTCCCCCGTGCGGGGGACCGCCTGGATGCCCGGTGGTGCCGCCCGCTCTCGCGGGGGGCGGCACCACCGGACGACGGGCAGCGCTACTTGCGCTTGCCGAAGCGCTTCTCGAAGCGGGCGACCCGGCCACCGGTGTCCAGGATCTTCTGCTTGCCGGTGTAGAAGGGGTGGCACGCGGAGCACACGTCGGCGCGGATCTTGCCCTCGGGCACCGTGCTGCGCGTCACGAACTGCGCCCCGCAGGTGCAGGTCACCTCGGTCGGGACGTACTCGGGGTGGATGTCGGCCTGCATGTGTGTCTCCTTGCTAGTGCGCGACCGCCGGACGCATGACGACCGCACCACCGTGGGAGGTGGGGCGGTGTTCGTTGACCATGCGCGAACCGGTGTCGCGGCGATCCAGGTAAGAGGGCGGCGTGCTCTCCCCCGGGGAGGAGGGCCGTTCCCTGATACCAGTTTGCCAGACCATCAACCATGCCGGGACCAGTACCTATTCCCCGCCTCCCCTCGGCCCTCCCGGGCGGTGCGCCGTCGCGGCCGGGGACGTGCGCCGGTCCCGGTGCCGCAGCCACGCCAGGGTGGCGGCGGCGGCCCCGAGGGTGAGGCAGAGCATGAGGAGCCCGGCGTTGGCGCCCGGACCGTGGATGAACAGGTACGCCAGCGAACCGGCCGTGAGCAGGTAGTAGGTCAGCGGGAAGACCGTCTGGCGGAGGATGTCGCCCTCCCGGCCCGCGAGGCCGACCACGGCGGAGGCCGCGACCACGTTGTGCACGGTGATCATGTTGCCCGCAGCGCCACCGGCGGCCTGGGCCGCCACGACCTTCTCGGGCGGGACCCCGATGCGTTCGGCGGTGGAGTGCTGGAACAGGGAGAACATCAGGTTGGAGACGGTGTTGGACCCGGCCACGAAAGCGCCGAGCGCCCCGATCCAGGGCGCCAGCAGGGGCCACTGGTGGCCACCGAGTTCGGCGGCCCCGGTGGCCAGGGTGAGCGGCATGCTCTCCAGGGAGGTCGCCCCGAACTCCCCGCCGGTGTTGATGAAGACCCGCACCAGCGGGACGGCGAAGAGCAGGGCCACGGCGGCCCCGGCCAGCTGGGACCCGGCCATCCGCCAGGAGTCGAGGATCTCCCTGGGCCGCATGCGGTGCAGCCCGTAGGTGACGAGGCAGATCAGGATGAAGGTGGCCCCGGGCGAGTAGAGCGGGGCCACGGAGTCCCCGATCGACGTGCCGAGGATGTCGGTGGCGCCCACGGTGACACCGGAGAGCCAGTCCTTGACCGGCTCGACGGTACGGGTGGCCACGAGCAGGGCGGCGACCAGGAGGTAGGGGGCCCACGCGTTGAGGAAGCCGACGCGGCGGCCGGTGTCGGCCGTCTGGTCCGCGCTGCCGGACTCGATCCGGCCGGTCCAGCGGGACAGCCAGTCCTCGCGCGGGGGGAAGTCCCAGACCCGCTTCGGCATGAGGAAGCCCCGTCTGGCGGCGAGGACGACGATGACCAGACCGGTGAGTCCGCCGAGGAGGCTGGTGAACTCGACGCCGAGGAAGTAGTTGTACAGGAGCGAGGGAACCGTCAGTGCCAGCCCGCTGAAGAGCGCGAACCGCC
Source organism: Nocardiopsis sp. NPDC007018 (assembly GCF_040635075.1). Lineage (NCBI taxonomy): Bacteria > Bacillati > Actinomycetota > Actinomycetes > Streptosporangiales > Nocardiopsidaceae > Nocardiopsis > Nocardiopsis sp. NPDC007018. The sequence continues at coordinate 128,842 of NZ_JBEYHA010000004.1, read as the reverse complement.
ACACTTCGAGGCCCTCGGAGAAGCGCCTTCGCCCACCGTAGAAGCCGCAGAGCAGGCAGCAGATCAGCAGGGGGACGAGCGTCCCGGTGATCGAGTGCAGCAGGACGGTCTGGAAGCCGATCTCGGTGACGTACTCGGGGAAGCTCATCCCGAGTTCGGAGGCGCGCGCCGCCACCCCTCCCCCGCCGTCCAGTCCGCCGCCGACGCCGACGAGGATCGGGGTGCCGACCGCGCCGAAGCTGACCGAGGTGCTCTGGATGACCATCCCGACCATGACGGCGGCCATGGCGGGGAAGCCGAGGGCGAGCATGAGGGGCGCGACGACGGCGGCGGGGGTGCCGAACCCCGAGGCGCCCTCGATGAAGCTGCCGAACAACCAACCGATGATGATCGCCTGGACGCGGCGGTCCGGGCTGATATCGGTGAACGTGCGGCGGATGGTGGCGACGGCCCCGCTCCTGGTGAGGGTGGAGAGCAGGAGCAGCGCGCCGAAGATGATGTAGAGCAGGCCCGCGGCGAGGATCAGGCCCTGGAGGGTGGAGGCGACGACGGTCGTCGGGTCGGTCCCCCAGACGAGGACGGCGATCGTGACCACGACCACGTAGCCGGCGGGCATCGCGTACATGGCGGGGAGGCGGAATCCGACGAGCAGGACTCCGACGACCAGGATCGGGGTGAGCGCGAGAAGACTGAGCAGGGCGAGGTTGTCCATCCAGGTGGCTCCCTGGTAGGGGGGGTGTGCACTCCGGCCCGCGTGACCCTACGTTCACGGGCGACCACCCACCAGCCCCCCTGTGTGATCCGAGACACATCAGTGATCATCGGCTTCCGCGTTCCGGAAACCGCCTCCACCGATCCCACCCCGCACACGCGAGGCCCCCTCCCCGAACCCGGGAAGGGGGCCTCGCGAGACGGAGTGCGGAGCGGTCTAGGAGCGCTCGGGGCCCACCGTGGTCTTCTGGATCTGCATGAGGAACTCGGCGTTGCTCTTGGACTCCTTCATCTTGTCCAGGAGCAGCTCGATCGCCTGCTGCGTGTCCAGGGCGTGCAGCACCCGGCGGAGCTTCCAGACGACGTTCAGCTCCTCCGGCGACATCAGGATCTCCTCCTTACGGGTGCTGGAGGCGTCCACGTCCACGGCCGGGAAGATCCGCTTGTCCGCCAGGGACCGGTTGAGCTTGAGCTCCATGTTGCCGGTGCCCTTGAACTCCTCGAAGATCACCTCGTCGGCGCGCGAACCGGTCTCGACCAGCGCGGTCGCCAGGATGGTCAGCGAGCCGCCGCCCTCGATGTTGCGGGCCGCGCCGAAGAACCGCTTCGGCGGGTAGAGGGCGGTGGAGTCCACACCACCGGACATGATGCGTCCGCTGGCGGGGGCCGCCAGGTTGTAGGCACGGCCCAGGCGGGTGATGGAGTCGAGCAGGACGACCACGTCCATGCCCATCTCGACGAGTCGCTTGGCCCGCTCGATCGCCAGGTCGGCGACGACCGTGTGGTCCTCGGCCGGGCGGTCGAAGGTCGAGTGGATGACCTCGCCCTTGACCGTGCGCTGCATGTCGGTGACTTCCTCGGGACGCTCGTCCACGAGGATGACCATCAGGTAGCACTCGGGGTTGTTCTCGGTGATCGCGTTGGCGATCGACTGCATCACCATCGTCTTACCGGCCTTGGGCGGCGAGACGATCAGGCCGCGCTGGCCCTTGCCGATGGGCGCGACCAGGTCGATGATGCGCGTGGTCAGGATGTTGGGCTCGGTCTCCAGGCGCAGACGCTCCTGGGGGTAGAGCGGAACGAGCTTGGAGAACTCCTGACGGCCTCGGGCCTGGTCCGGCGACATGCCGTTGACCGAGTCCAGGCGCACCAGGGCGTTGAACTTCTCCCGGCGCTCGCCGTCCTTGGGCTGGCGGACCGCACCGATGATGTGGTCGCCCTTGCGCAGACCGTGCTTGCGCACCTGCGCCAGGGAGACGTAGACGTCGCTCTGCCCGGGCAGGTAGCCGGTGGTGCGGACGAAGGCGTAGTTGTCCAGGATGTCCAGGATGCCCGCGACCGGCAGGAGGACGTCGTCCTCGCCGATGACCGGCTCCGGCTCCTGGCCGCCCCCGCGCCCGCCTCGGCGGTCCCTGCGGTCGCGGCGGCGCCCGCGGCGGCGGCCACCGCCGAAGTCGTCGTCGTCGTTGTTACCGCCGCCGCCACGGCCCTGGTTCTGGCCGCCACCGCCGCCGCCCTGCTGGCGGTCGGCGCCGTTGTTGGCGTTCTGGTCGTCACCGCCGCGGTTGCGGTTGCGACGGTTGCGCTGGCGCTCGCGACCCTGCCCGGACCTGGTGTCACGGTCCTCGGAGTCGGGGCCGTTCTTCTGGGGGGTGCTGGATGTCTTGGTCACGCTGCTCGCGGAGGTAGAGGAGTCGGTGCCGTCCACCGAGCGGGCCTGGTCACCGGACTCGTCACCGCGCCTGCGGGACGACCGGCGGTTACGGGAGGGCTTGTCGCCCCGCCCGCCCTGGGTCTCGGTCACGGCCTGGTCGGACGACCGCTCACCGGCGCTCTTGCGCGGTGCCTCGTCCGTGCCCGACTTGGCGGGAGACTGGGCTTCGGCCGGGCCGTCAGTAGCCTCGACCTTACCCGCCTTGGCGGTGGTGTCGGCTTTCTTTGCGGATTTGGCCGTCGTGGGACCGCCGACCGGGCCGCCCTGCTTGGCCTCGATCGCGGCGATGACGTCGCTCTTACGCATGCGCCCCGTGCCGGTGATGCCCATGCTCGACGCGAGCTTCTGGAGCTCGGGGAGCTTCTGGGCGGCGAGCCCGGTGCCGCGCGAGGCGGTGCGAGACCGCGTGGTCGTGGCCTCTCCGGCCTCCGAGGAGGCGTCGGTGCTCTTCTTGCTGTCGACCGCCGCGTCCGTTCGGAGTTCGGTGGTGTCGCTCACTAAGGGTCCTTCCCAAGGAGCGGGCTTCGGCCGTCAGCGGAGTGCTTGAGCGGCCGGCCCGGTGGTGCGAACCGGCAGGGGCCGGGTAGGGCGTGCCCCACGTGGATGTCGGAACCGGCGAAGACGGTCCCCTACCCAATCGCGGCGGGCTCTGGGTACAGCCAGACGTCGGGGCGGGTGGCTCGGAGGTGTTGCCTGTCTGCCCCGAGGGCACACCCGACCATGACGGAGGAGCGTACTCGGGAGACGTGGGCACAGCGGGAAATCCGCTGGATCGACACTTGGGCCACCGCTTCCAACAGGTCGAGAGATCGGACCGCCGGAGTATGGGACGCGGAAGCCGTTGTGGCGGATGAGCACACGCCCCGCAACGGGGCATCTGGTGCTTCACCAAGCCTAACATCACCAGAGGCCACGGCTATTCCTCGACACAGATGCTACGGATGGGGAGATGGGGTCCGCACCCCCACCGGCTCGATGTGCAGGGGGCGTATGACCCAATCATTACCCGCCCTCAGGCGAATCGAATCAACCTGCCGGGTGATTTCCGGCGAATCCTCCCGCGCCCGGCCCTCCGTCGCGGAACACAGAACGAGCACCGTCGGACCGGCGCCCGAGACCACCGCCGGGAGGTTCTCGCGTCCCCGCAGGTCACGGACGAGTTCGAGCGTACGCGGCATGGCCGGGGCCCGGTACGCCTCGTGTAGCCGATCCTCCGTGGCCGCGTACAGGGATTCGGTCTGGCCACAAACGGCCGCCGTCATCAGCGCGGCGCGCCCCGCGTTGAAGGCCGCGTCCGCGTGCGGGACCGACTCCGGCAACAGGCCCCGAGCGCGCTCCGTCGACAACCGCCACCCCGGCACACACAGCACCGGCAGCAGCCGCTCGTCCGGAGACAACCGCGCCGCCCCCCAGGACGAACCGTCGCGGAAGGCCACCGTGTAACCGCCGAAGACACACGGCGCTACGTTGTCCGGGTGCCCCTCGATGTCCGCCGCGACCTGGTACACCCACTCCCGGTCCGGGCCGCCGCCGGGAGCCGACCGGCCCAGGAGGGCCGCGGCCGCCGCCACCCCGCCGACGATCGCCGACGAGGAGGACCCCAGCCCCCGCGCGTGCGGAATCCCGTTCACACAGTGCAGATCCAGCCCGGGGAGCTTCTCCCCCGACCGCTCGTAGGCCTCCCTCATCGCACGGACCACCAGGTGGCGCCCGTCGAGCGGGACCTCGCCCGCGCCCTCCCCCTCCACACGCACACGGAGCTCACCGTCCGCACGCACGGCCACGTGGAATTCGTTGAACAACTGGACGGCCAGGCCCAGGGCGTCGAATCCCGGCCCCAGGTTGGCGCTCGTGGCCGGGGCACGGACCAGGACACGGTCGGGGCGTGGTGGGGTCATTCCTGCTCGTTTCTCGTTCTCTGGGGCCGGGCGCACGCGGGCGCGGCACGGGGCCGGACTCCGTGGCCGGAGTCGGCCACCCTTGTCCCCTTCCGGCCCGGCGGGGCGGAAGGGGAGGCGGCGACGTCCGGGCGTGTCGTGGTCAGGCGAGGCCGAGGGCGCGGGCGGCGGCCTGCGCGTCCACCGGCACGGTGGTGGCGGAGGAAGCTCCGGCCAGCGCCCAGTCCGGGTCCTTGAGGCCGTTGCCGGTCACCGTGCACACGACGCGGCTGCCCTTGGGGACCAGTCCGGCCCGGGAGGCCTGGAGGAGTCCGGCCACGCTGGCGGCCGAGGCGAGCTCGACGAACACGCCCTCCTCCGCGGCCAGGAGCTTGTAGGCGGCCATGATCTGGCGGTCGGTGACCTTGTCGATGAGGCCCCCCGACTCGTCACGGGCCTGCTCGGCGAGCTTCCAGGAGGCCGGGTTGCCGATCCGGATGGCGGTGGCGATGGTGCTCGGGCTGGTCACCGGCGCACCGTCGACGATGGGAGACGAACCACTGGCCTGGAAACCGAACATGCGCGGTGCCCGGGTGGAGACGCCGTCCTTGGCGTACTCGGTGTACCCCATCCAGTAGGCGGTGATGTTGCCCGCGTTGCCGACCGGGATGCAGTGGATGTCCGGGGCGTCGCCCAGGGCGTCCACGATCTCGAAGGCGGCGGTCTTCTGCCCCTGGAGGCGGTAGGGGTTGACCGAGTTCACCAGGGCGACCGGGTAGTCGACGCTGAGTTTGCGGGCCAGTTCCAGGCAGTCGTCGAAGTTGCCGTCGACCTGGAGCAGGCGGGCGCCGTGCACGAGGGCCTGGGCGAGCTTGCCCATGGCGATCTTGCCCTGGGGCACCAGGACCGCGCAGGTCATCCCCGCGCGGATGGCGTAGGCGGCGGCGCTGGCGCTGGTGTTACCGGTGGAGGCGCAGATGACGGCCTTGGCGCCGTCCTCGGCGGCCTTGGTGATGGCCATGGTCATACCCCGGTCCTTGAAGGAACCGGTGGGGTTGAGGCCCTCGACCTTGAGGAGGACCTCGCATCCGGTGAGCTCGGATACGCGCGTGGCGGGCAGCAGCGGAGTGCCGCCCTCCTGGAGGGTGACGACGGGGGTGTTCTCGTTGACGGGAAGGCGGTCGCGGTACTCCTCGACGACGCCTCGCCACGCCCGTGCCATGCTCACGACGGTGTCCCTTTCGGGTGGGTGCGGTTGCGCTGGACGCGCGGCCGGACTCGGCGCGCGTGGGAAAGCGGGTGGGTGTCGCGGAGAGATCCTCCCCCACCAGCCACGAGTCTATGACCCCGCCCGAGTCGTCTTGCATCCCGGGCAGGTTTCTCACGATGTGGACGCATTGGGTGGTGTCCGGGGCCGCGAGCGGCGACCCCGGCCCCCTACTCCTGGAAGGTCTCCACACGCATCACGCTGGCCACGTCGCGGACCATGGGGTGCGCGCTGAGGCGTTCCACGGTGCTGCTCAGCGCCGCGTCGGGGGCGGGGTGGCTGACCAGCACCAGCTGGGCGTCGTCCCCGGTCCCCTCCTGGCGCACGTTCTTGATGGACACCCCGTGGTCGGCGAAGATCTCCGCGACCTTCGAGAGCACACCCGGGCGGTCGGCCACGTCCAGCGCCACGTGGTAGCTGGTGATGGTCTGGCCCATGTCGTGCACCGGCAGGCCCGTGTCGTGCGCGCCCTCGGACACCGAGGTGTCGGCGAGGCGGTTGCGCACCACCGCCACCAGGTCGCCCAGGACGGCGCTGGCGGTGGGGGTCCCACCCGCGCCCGCGCCGTAGAACATGAGCCGCCCGGCCGACTCGGCCTCCACGAACACCGCGTTGTAGGCCTCCTTGACGCTGGCCAGGGGGTGCTCCACCGGCAGCATCACCGGGTGGACGCGCACGCCCACGGAACCACCTTCCTCGGAGCGCTGGCAGATCGCCAGGAGTTTGACCACGCAACCCATCGCGCGGGCGCTGGCGATGTCGGCCGCCGACACCCCGGTGATGCCCTCACGGTGGACGTCGGCGGCGGTCACGCGCTGGGTGTGGAACGCCAGCCGGGCCAGGATCGCGGCCTTGGCGGCGGCGTCGAACCCCTCGACATCGGCGGTCGGGTCGGCCTCGGCGTAACCGAGGGTCTGGGCCTCCTCCAGGGACTCGTTGAACCCCGATCCCAGGGAGTCCATCCGGTCCAGGACGTAGTTGGTGGTCCCGTTGACGATGCCCAGGACCCGGTTGACCCGATCCCCGGCCAGGGAGTCGCGCAGCGGCCGCAGCAGGGGGATGGCCCCCGCCACGGACGCCTCGTAGTAGAGGTCGACCCCGGCCTCGCGGGCCGCCGCGTGCAGCGTCTGACCGTCCTCGGCGAGCAGGGCCTTGTTGGCCGTCACCACGGACTTGCCCGACTTGATCGCGGCGAGCATCAACGACCGGGCCGGTTCGATCCCGCCGATGACCTCCACCACCACGTCGATGTCCGGGCGGGTGACCAGCGCCGTGGCGTCGGTGGTCAGCAGCGCCGGGTCGACGCCACGGTCGCGGTCCAGTCGGCGGACCGCGATGCCGCCGATCTCGATCGGCGTGCCGATCCGCGCGGCCAGTTCCTCGGACTGCTCGTTGACCAGGCGGACGACTTCCGAACCCACAACGCCGCATCCGAGCAGCGCCACCTTCATCGCCATTTGGGCGTGACTCCCACTTCTCTCGTGTCCGGACCTGCCGGGCGCCCGTGCGGCGCCCGCGGGGCGGACGGTTCAGCCTACGTCGAGGCGGAGGAGGTCCTCCTCGGTCTCCCTGCGCACGATCACCCGCGCGTTCGCGTCCCGGACCGCCACCATGGCGGGTCGGGGCAGGTGGTTGTAGTTGCTCGCCATGGAGTAGCAGTAGGCACCGGTGGCCGCGACCGCCACCAGGTCGCCCGGCCGCAGGTCGGCGGGCAGGTGGAGGTCGTGCACGATGATGTCGCCGCTCTCGCAGTGCTTGCCGACCAGGCGGGAGAGCATCGGCTCGGCGTCGCTCTCCCGGGACACCAGCTGGCTGGTGTACTCGGAGCCGTAGAGGGCCGTGCGGATGTTGTCGCTCATGCCGCCGTCGACGCTCACGTAGGTGCGGATGCCCTCGACGTCCTTGACGGTGCCCACCTCGTACACGGTGATTCCGGCCGGACCGGCCACGGCGCGCCCCGGCTCCACGGCGATGCGCGGCACGGGCAGACCGGCGTCCTGGCACTCACGGCGCACGATGGCGGTGAGGCTGGTGGCGATCGTCTTGGGGTCGAGCGGGTCGTCACCGGCGGTGTAGGCGATGCCCAGCCCGCCGCCGAGGTCGAGCTCGGCCAGGGTGACGTCGAGCTCCTCGTGGATCTGGGTGAGGAACCGGGTGACGCGGCGGGCGGCGACCTCGAAGCCCGAGGTGTCGAAGATCTGCGAGCCGATGTGCGAGTGCAGTCCGACCAGTTCCAGGTGGTCGGCGGCCAGGACGCGACGGACCGCCTCGGCGGCGGCGCCGGTACTCAGCGCGAAACCGAACTTCTGGTCGTCGTGGGCGGTCGCGACGAACTCGTGGGTGTGGGCCTCCACACCGGTGGTGACGCGGATGAGCACCCTGGGGCGCGCGCCGGACTCCGCGGCCACCGCCTCCAGGCGGTCGATCTCGTCGAGGGAGTCGAGGATGATCCGGCCCACCCCGGCCTCCACGGCGCGGCGGAGTTCGGACACCGACTTGTTGTTGCCGTGCATGGCGACCCTGTCGGTGGGGACCCCGGCCGCCAGGGCCACGGCCAGTTCGCCACCGGAGCACACGTCGAGCTTGAGCCCCTCCTCGACCACCCAGCGGGCGACGGCCTTGGTCAGCAGGGCCTTGCCCGCGTAGTAGACGTCGGCGTCGGCGAAGGCCGTGGAGTAGTCGCGGGCGCGGGCGCGGAAGTCCTGCTCGTCCATGACGAAGAGCGGTGTCCCGTACTCGGCGGCGAGTGCGCGCACACCGACCCCGCCGACGGTGAGCTCACCGTCGGAGCGGCGCGCGGTGGCGGGCCAGATCCGGGGGTCGAGGGCGTTGAGGTCCTCGGGCGGCAGCGGCGGGTTGTCCTCCGGCAGGATCTCCGCGTGGCGTGATCCTGCGGGGTGGGCGTAGCGGCTCATGACGGTCTTTCGGCTGGGACTGCGGTGCGTCTGGGCTGGCTGGTCTCGGTGCGGCGAGGAGGCTGCCGGGCGGGCCGGGACGGTGACCCCGCCCCATTGTCCACCAAGCCGATCGGAACACAGGGGTTGGGCTGGCCCCACCGGGTTCGCGGCCGTCGGGTGTCTACAGCCTTGTGGGCGCCGACACTCCGAGCAGGAAGAGACCGGTGCCGACCACACCGGCGACGGCTGCGGGCAGCGCCGGGTCGGGCGCGGCCCGGACCGGTTCCGGGCCCGTGGCCGGTTCGGCCGCGACGGCGGGACCGGTCCGCCACTCATCGTAGGCACTGGTCAGCGCTTCCAGGTATCTCACCAGGATATGGGGTTCCTCTCGGCGCGCGGCGGTGTCCAGGACGCTGGGACCGTCGAAGAGGAGTCCGCGCACCCTCGCGCCGTGGGCGTGGTGGCAGCGGGCGCGGGCCGAGCCGCGCCCCTCGTCCCGCTGCCCGGCGGCCCAGCGCGTACTGCTGAGCGCGTGCGCGTGGGCGTAGCGCAGCCGGAAGGCGGGGTTGGCCTCGGTGAGCCGGGACCAGGCCCCGGGGTGGTCCGCCGAGGGCAGCACCGGCAGGTCGCGGCCCGTGGTCTCGTTCTCGCGGGGGCGTTCGGGGACCGAGCGGCAGAAGGCGATGCGGGCGCTGGCCTCGCCGATGCGGCCGAGCGCGCGCCCGGAGGGGGTGAACAGGGCGGACTGGTCGGTGTCGAGGTAGCGGTCGCGCCAGGAGACCTCTCCCCCGGGGCCGGGCGGCGGCGGGTGCGCGCCCACCGCCATGGCGATCCGGGCGCGTGCGTCGGCGCGGGCGTAGCGGCGGGCCTGGGCGAGGGGTCCGGCCTCGTGCAGGTCGGTGCGGGGCCACTCCCCCGCCCCGGTCCAGGGGCGGCCGGTGAGGTAGCGGGGGCCGTCGGCGGCGGCGCGCAGGAGGTCCTCGCGCTGTTCGCGGGTGAAGGTGAAGTTGGCGAAACCCCGGTGGTCGGCGTGCACGCCCGCGAACGCGGTGTCGGGTTCGCCTCCGTCGGCCATGGCCTCGATCCGGGCGACGATCCGCCCGGACACCGCGCGTCGGTGGGCGTCGTCGCGCCCCCGGGGCAGCGCGTCGCGGACCCGGCCGACCAGGCGCGGTGCCAGGGCGACGGCGGCGTCGGCCCCCTCGACGGCGTGGTCGGCCCGCGGCCACACGAACGGCACGTCGGCGTCGTCGAGGCCGAGGGCGTCCGCGGCGGCGCGGCGGACGAGGGCCTCCAGCCGGAACGGGGTCACGCCGCTCCCCCGATCCCGCCGTCGCCCTCCCCGAGGAGCGCCCTGATGAGGTCGACCAGCTCGTCGGGGTCGAAGGGCTTGGTCAGGTAGTCGTCCACGCCGATGCGCTCCCCGCGTCGGCGGTCGTCGGCCTGGGCGCGGGCGGTCACCATGACGATGCGGCGGGCGAAACCGTCCGACCGCAGCCTTTCGACGGTGGCCCAGCCGTCGAGTCGGGGCATCATCACGTCCATGGTGATGACGTCGGGGTCGACGTGGCCGACCCGGTCCAGACAGTCCTGGCCGTCCATGGCGGTGAACACCTCGAACCCCTCCAGTTCGAGGTTGAGGCGGATGAGCTCGCGGATGACCTCGTCGTCCTCGACGACGAGAACCCGTACGGGAAGGGCGTTCACGCCCGTGACACTACCGCCGCCGAGCGTGGCGGCACCACTGGAATCCATTATCCGGCGGCGGTGGGGACCGGGTGGGCCGCTCGGGTGGTCAACCCTCCCGGAACCCCTGCTACAGTTGTTCTCGCAGCGCGCCCCCTTAGCTCAGGGGATAGAGCACCGGCCTCCGGAGCCGGGTGCGGAGGTTCGAATCCTCCAGGGGGCACAGCGAAGCAGGAAGACCGGCGGAGACCTCGTCCCGCCGGTCTTTCGCGTGGTCCGGGCGCTTCGGCGGCCGCAAGCGGTCAGTCCCTCCTTCCGGGAAGCCGGGCCCTCCACCGACGCGCGGCGGGCGGCTCCGCCCCGACCGGTCCGGGACCTTCCCTGGTGCTCGTCCTGCGACCAGGGGCCTGGAGGACTCCCCGCACCCCCAGGACCTCGGGGAGATCACCCACGGCCCGCAGACCGGCCCCCGCGCTCAGGCGGGCGCCGCGATCATCGGCCAGGAGCCGTCGACCACGGCGTCGGGGTCGCGGCGGCGCAGGTACTCCTGGAAGCTGGCGGACTGCTCGGCCTTCCAGGCGACCTGGGCGGCGTGCAGCTCCTCGGCGGTCATCTCCGCGATCTCCGGGTGAGCCGTGGCGATCCGCCAGGCGAGGCGTGCGGCGGCCAGGGCGTCGGCGGCCGCGCCGTGCGCCTCCTCCTGGGCGAGCGGCACACGGTAGTGGGCGCAGACGTCGACCAGTTTGCGCGAGCCGCGCCGGAAGGTGTCCACCCGCTTGTCGAGGACCAGCGGGTCCACCACCAGGGGTTGGACCTTCAGCGGACGGCCGGGGCGGTGGAGCGCGAGTTCGCGGTCGAGCAGGGTGAGGTCGTAGGGGGCGTTGTAGACCACCACGGGCAGCCCCTCGGAGACGACCGCCTCCAGGGCCGCGGCGATCTCGGGGACCACGTCGGCGGCCGGGCGGCCCTCGGCGCGCGCCTGTTCGGTGGTGACGCCGTGGATCTCGGTGGCCTCCGCCGGGATCTCGATGCCGGGGTCGGCGAACCAGGTGGTGACCTCCTTGGACCGGTGCGCGGGGTCGATGCGCCACAGGGCCGCGGTGACGATCCGGTCGCCCTCCACGTCGAGTCCGGTGGTCTCGACGTCGAAGGCGGCCATGGGTCGGGTGTGCCAGGCAGTGTTCACGGGGTTCCTCACGTGCTCGGTTCGGTGGCGGTGTCGGGGGTGTCGGAGTGCCCGGCCGCGTGGGCGGCCGAGTGTCGGGTCAGGGCGGTGACGCAGGCGCGGATCGCGGGTGTCTCGGCGTCGGCCCTCCACACCGCCCTGATGGACCGGTGCAGGGGCGGGTCGGTGGGCAGGAACCGGACCCCCTCGGGCGCGGTGCGTCTTCCGAGGTCGGGGACGAGCGCCATCGCTAGTCCGGCGGCCACCAGTTCCAGTTGGGAGGGGATCTCCGCGAGCGTGTACCGCAGGTCCGGTTCGACGCCCTGTGCGCGCAGGGCCTGGAGGATCGCCTCGTAGGGCTCGGTCCCCGCCGGGCAGCTGGCCCAGGGCAGGCCACCGGGTGTGTCCAGCGCGGCGAGGGCGACGGGGGCGGGTCCGACCAGGGGGTGGCCCTCGGGGAGGGCGAGGCGGACACGCTCCTCCAGGAGTTCCACCGACCGGACCCCGGCGGGCAGCGCCACCGGACGACTGGACCAGCTCTCGGCGAGGACGAGGTCGAGCTCGCCGCGCAGGAGCGGGGGGACCAGCGACACGACCTCGCCGTCACGGACGGTGGGGACCAGCCGGGGGTGTTCGCGGAGCAGGGCGGACAGGGCGTCGGGGAGCAGGTTGCGCACGGCACTGCCCACCCCGCCCAGGCGCAGGGGTCCGAGGATCTGCCGGTCGAGCGCCGCGAGTTCGGCCTGCGCCTCACTGACCTGGGAGAGCACCCGGTCCGTGTGCCCGGCCAGTACCCGGCCCGCGTGCGTGAGCCGGACCGTCCGACCGTCGGGTTCGAGGAGGCGCTGACCGGCCTCCCGCTCCAGTTTGGCGAGCTGCTGGGACAGGCCCGAAGGGGTCACGTGCAGGACCCTAGCGGCGCGCGCGATCGAACCGTGGGTCCGTACGGCGGCCAGCGCCCTGAGTCGTTCCAAGCCGAACACGTAAGCAACACTACTGACTACCTGCGACAAAACAGCGCTTTTGTTTCTGGGTTGGAGGCGTCACCCTGGATCTGCTGCCCGCGCGGGCAGCGGACGGGAAGGGGAGCGGAGCCGGTGACGGGTACGGACACGAGGCGCAGGCCGGGGCACGGGTCGTTGCTGGACCGGGTCGACCCCGTGCTCCTGGCGGTCGTGGGGTCGGGCACCACCTCCGCCACGGGGGTGTTCGTGAAGCTGTCCGGGGCCAACACCGGCACGGCGGCCTTCCTCCGGTGCGCCCTCGCCCTGTTCGTCCTGGTCCCGATGGCCCTGCTGGAGCTGCGCCGGGTGGGCCCGAGGGCGCTGCGGCTGGTGGGGACCGACCTGGCGGCCGGACTCCTGCTGGGCGTGGACTACGTGTTCTGGGTGGCGAGCATCCAGCACGTGGGCGCGGGTATGGCCACCGTGCTGCTGAACATCCAGGTGGTGGTCTTCCCCCTGCTGGCGTGGGTGTTCCTGGGCGACCGGGCCCCGCTGCGGTTTCTGCTGGCGGTCCCGGTGATGCTGGCGGGGGTGGCCCTCACGGCCGGGGTGGTCGGCCCCGGCCCGGGCGCCGCGTCCGAGGGGAGCCCGTGGCTGGGCCTGCTCTACGGGTGCGCCGCCGGGGTGACCTACGCGGGCTACCTCTTCCTGTCCCGGCTCGGTGGCGGGCAGGGGCACACGGTGACGCCGGTGTGCGTGTCCACGGCCTCCGCGGCGCTGGCCGCCGGGGTGCTGGGCGCGCTGTGGAGCGGGATCGACCTGGTCTCGCTGGACGCGAGGGCCTGGGTGTGGCTGGCCCTGCTGGCGCTGACCGGGCAGGTGCTGACCTGGCTGCTGGTGGGTTCGGCGCTGCCCCGGCTGTCCGCGAGCACCGGGGCGGCGATCCTCGTGCTCCCGCCGGTGCTCGCGGTGGCGATGGGCGCGGTGTTCCTGGGCGAGCGGGTGACCCCCCTCCAGCTGGGCGGGTGCGTTCTGGTGGTCCTGGCGATCTGGCTGTCGCAGCGCGGAAGGTCCGCGTAGCGGGCGGACGGCGCTGGTGGGCGTCCCCCGGTTCCGTTAGCGTCGGGGCATGAGGTTTCTGGTACGTGAACGCGTGTTCGACATCGGCGACGACTTCTGGGTGACCGACGAGAAGGGCGCCAAGGCGTTCTGGGTCGACGGCAAGGCCCTGCGGCTGCGCACCACCTTCGAGCTGAAGGACCCCGGCGGCGAGGTCCTCATGGTGATCCGCAAGAAGCTCTTCAAGGTCCGCGACCAGATGACCGTCGAGCACGACGGCTCGACCGTCGCCACCGTCCGCAAGAGGCTCTTCAACCCGGTGCGGGACAAGCTCGCCGTCGAGGTCTCCGGAGCCCCCGACTGGGAGGTCGTCGGAAGCTTCTTCGACAAGGAGTACTCGATCAGCGACCGGGAGGGCACCGTGGCGGTCGTCTCCCGCAAGTGGTTCCGGGTACGCGACACCTACGCGGTGGACGTCAACACGCACCGCCACGACCTCGCTGGCAATCCCGCCCTGGTCATCGCGGTCGCCGTCGCCGTGGACGCCCTCACGTCCGACGACGGTGACGACGACTGACCGGGCCCCGCTTCCGGTAGCCAGCTGTAGTGTCGCCCTCCTTCCGGTGCCCCAGACTGGTGCGGGACGGCGGAGGCCGCCGTCGTGGACACTCGGCTGAGGAGCGCGGGATGTGGAAGGTGTGGGGTCGCCCGGTCAGGGCGTGCGGCCGCCTGGTGGCGGCACTGGGCCTCGGGATGGCCGCGCTCGTGGCGATGCCGCTCACCGCGGTGGTGGCGCTGGCCCTGCCCCTCAGCGGGATCGGCCCGTTCCTGATGTCACGGTGGGTCCGGTCGCTGACCGCCTGGGCCGACTGGCACCGGCGCGGCTCCGCGCGCTGGCTGGGGATCGACGTACCGGACCTGCCCCGGCCCCCTGACGGGCGGTTCCGCACGCTGGTGCGGTCCCCCGCCACCTGGCGGGTGCTCGCGTGGCTGCCGCTGTTCTCCGTGGTGAGCGTCGTCCTGGGGTGTCTGGCCGTGATCGGCCCCGGCATGGTGGTCAACGCCGTGTCGTCGCTCCTGTGGTGGACCTTCCCCGTCGACGCCCGCCCGGCCCAGCTGGGGGTCACCGTCGACGGTTGGGGGGTCGCCCTGGTGGCCGCCGCGCTCCAACTCGCCGTGGGGCTCGCGTTCCTCCGGTGGGCGACGGTCCCCCTGGCCGACGTCCACGCACGGATGTGCGTCCGTGCGCTGGCCCCCTCCGAACAGGAGATCCTCGCACGGCGCGTGGACGAGCTCCAACGCACACGGGCCGGTGTGGTCGACGCGCACGGCGCGGAGCTGCGGAGGATCGAACGCGACCTGCACGACGGAACCCAGGCGCGGCTGGTGGCGATCGCCATGCAGTTGGGGGTGGCCAAGGAGGCCGCGTCCGACCCGGCCGTGGCCGCCCTCCTCGAACGGGCGCACACCGGCACGGAGGAGGCGATGACCGAGCTGCGCGACGTTATCAGGGGCATCTACCCGCCCATCCTCGCCGACCGGGGCCTGCCCGGCGCGCTCACCGCGCTCGCCGGGAGGACCACCCTGCCGGTACGACTGGACGTCACCGACCCGGGCGCCCTCCCGGTGGCGGTGGAGACCGCCGCCTACTACGCCGTCACCGAGTCCGTCACCAACGCGGTCCGCCACAGCGGCGCGGAGACGATCAGCGTCCGCCTGGCCCGCGAGGCCGACCTGCTGTGGGTGGAGGTGTCCGACGACGGGCACGGAGGTGTGGACGAGGCCGCCGGAAGCGGCGTCCAGGGGCTGCGCCGCAGGGCGTCGGCGCTGGACGGCCACGTGACCGTGCGCAGCCCCGCGGGGGGACCGACGACGATCAGAGTGGAACTGCCGTGCGGATCGTGATCGCCGAGGACAACGTCCTGTTGTCCGAGGGCCTCAAACTCCTGTTGTCCACCCGCGGACACGAGGTGGCCGCCGTCGCCCCGGACGTGCCCTCCTTCGCGGCCGCCGTGGACGAGCATCGACCCGACCTCGCCCTGGTGGACGTACGCCTGCCGCCGGACTTTCGCGACGAGGGCATCCACGCGGCGATCGCCGCCCGCCGGGCCCACCCGGGCCTGCCCGTCCTCGTGCTCTCGCAGTACGTCGAGCGCGACTACGCGGGTGAACTGCTCTCCGACGGCCAGGGCGGGGTGGGGTACCTGCTCAAGGACCGCGTGGGCCGGGTGAGCGAGTTCACCGAGGCGCTGGACCGGGTGGCCGGGGGCGGCACGGTGATGGACCCGGCGGTCGTGCAGCAGCTGCTCACGTCGCGGCGGCGGGACCCCCTGGAGACCCTGACCGGGCGGGAGCGGGAGGTCCTCGCCCTCATGGCCGAGGGACACGACAACGCGGAGATCGCGGCACGGCTCGTGGTCACGACCAACGCCGTGCACAAGCACATCGGCAACATCTTCCACAAGCTCGACCTGGCACCCACCGACAGCGGCCACCGGCGGGTACGGGCGGTCCTGGCCTACCTGAGCCACCGGGCCTGAGCGTCCGCGCCCGCCCGGGGTCCGGGACCGCGTTCCGGGCGGGGGTCGGGGCGGGGGGTGGGGGCGGTCCGCCCGTCACACGGCCCCGGCGGCGGCCCGGTCCTCCCGGACCCCGCGCCGGTTGAGCAGGGCGCCCGCCGCCGCGGCCGTGAAGAACATCAGCACGCCGTACACCGCCGAGGGGATGGCGATCTCGGTGCTGTTGAGGACGGTCACGGCGATGGTCAGCGACAACGTGGTGTTGTGCAGGCCGATCTCCATGCACGAGGCGACGGCCTCGGGCCGCTCGGTGCCGACCAGGCGTGGCGCCCAGTAGCCGATCACGAGGCTGACCACGTTGAAGACCAGCACCATCAGGCCCACGGAGACGATGTACTCCGGCAGGTGGGCCCACTCGGCGGCGATCGCGCCCACGATGACGGCGACCAGCACCAGGATCGAGCCGAGCTTGACCGGCCGTTCCATGCGCCCGGCGAAGGAGGTCAGCCTCGCGCGGACGACCATGCCGATGACGACGGGGACGAGGATGACCGCGAAGACCTGGATCATCTTGTCCGTCTGGAGCCCGATGGAACCGCCCTCGGTGAAGTAGCCGAGCGAGAACCCGGTGACCAGCGGCAGCGTCACCATCGCCGTGAGGGAGTTGACGGCGGTCAGCGAGATGTTGAGCGCGACGTTGCCCTTGAACAGGTAGCTGTACAGGCTCGCGGTGGTGCCGCCCGGGGACGCGGCCACCATCATCATGCCCACCGCCAGCAGGGGTGAGAGGTCGAAGCGGGTGACGAACACCAGGACCAGACCGAAGCAGAACAGGGGCAGCAGGACGATCTGGCACCCCAGGACGAGGACGATGGTCCAGGGCATGGAGAGCAGGCGGGTGAAGTCCCTGACGGTCAGGGAGAGTCCCAGGCCGAGCATGATGATGCCGAGCGCGACCGGGAGGCCGATCGTCGTGAGGGCGGAGTCCATGGGGGGCACCTTGGGGGAAGCGCCGCGGGGGCGGCGGGCGGGGGATGGTCGGGGCGGCCACGTGACCGAGGGTGCCGGACCGACCCCCTCACGTGACCCGCGTCACAACTGCCTTCAGGTAGGAGATCGTGGCACGCGTCACGCGCACTGGCAAGGGGCCGCCCCCGCCCCGGTCAGGCGGCGGGCCAGGAGCTCCCGGTCATGTCGTAGGCCAGGTGGAACCACACCTTGCGGATGCTGGGGTGCCCGTTGTCCCCCCACGTGGTGGCGAAGCTGTCGATCAGCGCCAGCCCCCGCCCGTCCTCGGCGGTCAGGCGCTCCTCCGGCAGGGAGGCGAACAGTTGTCCCCCCTCGTCTCTCAGCGCGTTGACGGGGGTCCCGTTGTCCCTGCAGGTGACCGTCAGACCGTTCGGCCCCCGGTCCACCCGCACCACGAAGCTCTGCCCGGGCTCCCCCGACCTGCTGTGCCGGATCGCGTTGGTGGCCAGCTCGGCACCGAGCAGGGTCAACAGGTAGCGGTACTCCGCGTCGCGCCCGGCCGCGCAGGTGTCGAGGAACGCGCGGACCATCGGCACGCTGACCGGCTCGCCCGCGAACTCCCAGCGGCGCTTGGTGAACGGGACCGGGGCCCTGCCGTTGAAGTAGTGCCGGTACTCGTCCGGAACCCTCCCGAGGACCCCGTCCTCGTTCTTGGAGAGGGAGGGCACGGCAACGAGCGTGGGCATGGTTGACTCCTTCGGCGAGGCGGCTCAGTAGGACGGGCGCGCCGGAACGGGGGCGGCTGCGGGAGTGTCCGAGGGGGGAGGTGAGGGCTCGAACCGGTATGACCTTACGCGATCACATCGTGGCGGAACAGGGGCTCCTGGTGTGGCGAGTTCCCGAATTCACCGCATACGACCTCCTTGCCGTACTACATCCGGGTCAGGGCCTCCCTCGCGGCGTCCTCGGCGAGCTCCCGCTCCGTGTCGACCAGCGCCAGCCTGGTCCGGCGTTCCAGCAGGTCGGCAACGTTCATGGCCCCCTCGTGCCGCACACCGAAACGGAGTTCGGCGGGGGTGACGCCCCGGGAGACGGGTGTCAGGGCGGCGGGGTCGTCCCCGGCCTCGGCGACGACGTCGAGGGCCTCGGTCCCGTACCTGGCCACCAGGTGGCGCGGGACGTCGAGGGAGTCGAGCTCCTCGTGGGAGGCCGCGCCCACGAGCGGGAGCGTGCGGGTGCGGCACGGCCCCGCGGGCAGGCCGTGCGCGGCCACGAGCGCGTCGACGGTCTCCTCCGCCATCGCCCGGTAGGTGGTGAGCTTGCCGCCGACCACGGTCGTCGTCCCGTTCGGCGCCACCGACACCGAGTGTTCGCGCGAGAGGTCGGCGCTGGAGCCGTCCCCCTGGAGCAGCGGCCGCAGGCCGGCGAAGGAGCCGATGACGTCGTCCCGGGTGAGACCGGTGCTCAGCGCCCGGTTGAACTGGGCGAGCAGGAAGTCCACGTCCTCCTCCGGCACCCGCGGAACCCGCTCGGCGGGGCCGTCCACCGGTTCGTCCGTGAGCCCGGCGTAGACCCGGCCGTCGGGCTGGGGCAGCGCGAACACGAACCGGCTCACGCTCCCCTCCAGCGGAACGGTGAGCGCGGCCGAGGGACTCCCGAGGGCGGCGCCGTCCAGGACCAGGTGGGTGCCCCGACTGGGGTTCAACCGGATGCTCGGGTCCAGCGCGTCCGCGTGCACGCCGGTGGCGTTGACCACCGCGCGGGCCCGGACCGGGAACGTCCGGCCGGTGGTCCCGTCACGCAGGACCACTCCGTCCGCACCGACGCTCTCGGCCGAGCACCGGGTGAGGATGCGAGCACCCTCGCGGGCGGCGGTCCGGGCGATCCCCACCACCAGGCGGGCGTCGTCGACCAGTTGGCCGTCGAAGGACAGGATGCCGCCGATCAGCCCCTCGGTCCGCACACCCGGCAGGAGGCGGACGGTCTGGCGGGCGTTGAGCAGGCGGGGGGCGGGCAGCACCGAAGAGGGGGTCCCGGAGAGCACGCGCAGGAGGTCCCCCAGCCCCATGCCGGTGCGGACGAACAGCGACCTCGCCCACCCCGAACCCCTGAAGACGGGCACGACCATGGGCAGCGGCCGGACCAGGTGGGGGGCGGTGACCCGCATGAGGACGTCGCGCTCGCGGGCGCTCTCGTAGGCGATGCCGAACTGCGCCTTGGCGAGGTAGCGCAGCCCGCCGTGGACCAGCTTGGAGCTCCAGCGGCTGGTGCCGAACGCCAGGTCCTCCCGTTCGACCAGCACCGTGGACAGGCCGCGTGAGGCGGCGTCCAGGGCCACCCCCGCCCCGGTGACGCCCCCGCCGACCACCAGGACGTCCACGGAGGGACGGGCCTCCAGGTCGGCGAGGTCGACGGCGCGCCGGGCGGCGTTCAGGGAGGCGGACCGGGTGTGCTGACGCATCGGGGCGTCCTTTCCGTGGAAGGTGGGCCGGGGCGGGGGCGCGGGTCGCGGTGCCGTGACGGGCGGTCGGCGGTCAGGGCCTCAGGTAACCGTCCAGCAGTGCGGTCAGTTCGTCGACGAGGCCGTCGTGGTCGAGGACGTCGGCGAACAGGTGGTGGGAGGTCACCGTGTTCTGCACGGTGACCATGAGCAGGTGGGCCAGGACGGCGGGGTCCCCGGCGCGCACCGAGCCGTCCGCCTGCCCCTCGGCGACGGCCGGTTCGAGGAGGTCGAGCGCGGCGCGGTGGCTGCTGCCGAGACGGTGGAAGGTGTAGGTGGCCAGGAGTTCGGGCTCGGTGTCGACGATGCGGGTGACCAGCGGGTGGGCGAGCATCGCGCGGGCGACCCCGGCGGCGTGCCGGACCAGCTGCGCTCGGATGCTCCCGGCGCCCTGGGCGGAGGACCCCCCTCCCGCGATGGTCGGGACCGCCCCTGCCGCGAGGAGGATGTGGCGGAGCTCGCGGGTGAGCAGGTCGGCGACCAGCGCGGTCACGTCGGGCCAGCGCCGGTACACGGTGGGGCGGCTGACACCGGCGCGCCGGGCCACGTCGGTCAGCGTGGTGCGGCGGACGCCGAAGGCCTCGACGCAGGCGCGGGCCGCGTCGAGGATCTCGTCCTCTACGTTACGTTTTGACGCCATGTGTAAAACTGTAGAGCATGACCCACGATGCTCGCACTGCGCCCGACTCCGTCAGTCCGGCCGACACCGCCGCGACCGCCCCGGACATGAGCTGGTACGCCTGGGGCGACCCCGCCAGGGCCAAGGAACTCGACCCCGGACTGCGTGAACTCGTCTCCCAGGTGCTGCGCACCCGAACCACGGACATGCCCCCGGTGCCCGAGTCGGACGTGGAGCTGTCCGCCTCCCGCCTGGACGAACGGCTGCGAGACGCCTTCACCGAGGCACTGGGGTCCGACAACGTGCGCGTGGACGACGCCACCCGGCTCCTCCACGCGGGCGGCAAGAGCACACCCGACCTCCTCGCCCGCCGGGCCGGGCGGGCCCCGGCCCCCGACGCCGTGTTGTACCCCGCCGACCACGACGAGGTGGAGCGGGTCCTGGCGCTGTGCTCGTCCGAACGCGTGGCCGTGGTCCCCTTCGGCGGGGGCACGAGCGTGGTGGGTGGCGTCTCCCCCCTCGACGGCGGCTTCCGCGCGGTCGTCACCCTCGACCTGCGCCGCCTGAACCGGCTGCTCACCCTGGACGCCACGTCCCTGACCGCCGTCCTCGGCGCGGGTGTGCGCACCCCTCACGCCGAGGCCCTGCTGGCCGAGCACGGGCTCACCCTCGGGCACACGCCGCAGAGCTACGAGTACGCGACCATCGGCGGGTACGCCGCCACCCGTTCCAGCGGCCAGGCCTCCGCCGGGTACGGGCGGTTCGAGGACATGGTGGTGGGCCTGAGGGTCGCCACCCCGCGCGGCACCCTGGACGCGGGCGGCCCGCCCGCCTCCGCCGCCGGACCCGACCTGCGCCGCCTGCTCGTGGGCTCGGAGGGCACGCTCGGGGTGATCACCGAGGTGGCCGTGCGGGTGAGGCCCAGGCCGGAGCGGGTCCTGGACGAGGCCTGGTCCTTCCCCGACTACGCCACCGGGGTGGCCGCGCTGCGCGCCCTGGCCCAGTCGGACACCCGGCCCACCATGGCGCGCCTGTCCGACGAGACCGAGACCTTCGTGAACGCCGCCCTCGGCGGCCGCGAGGCCGTCCCCGGCTGCCAGGCCGTGCTGGGGTTCGAGGGCACTGACGCGGAGGTCGGGGCGCGGGCGGCCGTGGTTCGGGAGGCCATGGAGGCGGCGGGCGGAACGCCGCTCGGCCCGGACCCGGTGGCGCACTGGCGTGAGACCCGGTTCCACGCCCCCTACCTGCGGGACACCCTGCTGTCGGCGGGCGTGCTCGCCGAGACCCTGGAGACCGCCGCGTCCTGGAGCGACCTGCTGCCGCTCTACAGGGCCGTGGTGAGCGCCCTGACCGGCGCCCTGGAGGACGACGAGAGCGGCGCCGTGGTGCAGTGCCACGTCTCGCACACCTACGCCACCGGCGCCTCGCTGTACTTCACCGTGGCCACCGGGGCGGGCGAGGACCCGGCCGCGCGCTGGGACCGCGCCAAGCGGGCCGCCTCGGACGCGATCGTGGCCCACCGCGGCACCATCACGCACCACCACGCCGTGGGTACCGACCACCGTCCCTGGATGGCCGCCGAGCTCGGTCCACTCGGCGCCGACGTGCTGCGCGCGGTCAAGTCGGCGCTGGACCCGGAGGGCGTGCTCAACCCGGGCAAGCTCATCCCCGGGGAGTGAGCCCGCGCTGGGCGCGGGCCCGAGGTCCGTGCCCGGCCGGAAGGGTCAGCCGGCCGGTTCGGCCTCACGGGCGATCCGCCGGTCCAACCGCTGGGCGAAGCGCTCGGCGTACCGGTAGGACTCGGCCTCGTCCTGAGGGTCCTCGGTGCGGTAAAGGGTCCGCACCCAGAGGTTGTCGGTGACGTACTCCACGACCACCACCTGGGAGGACGAGCCGCGGTCGGTGTCGTCGAGCAAGCCGACGAACCCGAACTCCCCGACCCCGATCTCGCGCCAACCGCCGACCGGCCGGTCCAGCAACCGGTCGAACGCCTCCTCCTCCCAGATCTCGGTACGCTCTCGCGACCGATCGGCCAGGAACCCGGTGAGCTCATCGGCCGCCTCGGGGTCGTCGGCATGGGGCTCGAAGATCGAGACCGTGACCAGAAGAGCGTCGGCACCGTCGCGGATATCGGCACCGCAGGAGAGACGCCCCAGGGGGCCGTTCTCCAACGGACGGGACGCGTCGTCCAGGTCGTCCGGCCCCCGGTACTCGCCCTCGGCCCTCTCCCCGTCGGTCCCGGGGATCGCGTCGAGGACCTCGCGGGGCAGCAGGGTGTCGCAGTCCGGCAGGGACGCGTAGGGGCCGTTGTTCCCGCTGAGGGACACCACGACCACGACGGTGGAGACGAGGGTCAGGAGCCCGACGCCGATCCCGCCCAGGAACAGCCCCCGGCGCCGTCGGTGGGGCCCGGGAGGCGGGGGCGGACCGATTCCACCCGGCCCCGGCGGCGGCGCGCCAGGAGGTCCGGGGGGCGCCCCCTGGCCCGGCGGACCGGGAAACGGGTGGGGTGTTCCGTGCGGGGGCGGGGATGGGGGCTGTCCCATGACGGTGCCTCGTGGTCGGTGTCGCCAGGGCTGGCGACGTGGAGGGCGACGGGGGCCGAACACCCACCGCCGAGGGGGCGGCGGGGACGAACCGGTGCCGGTTCGCCCCGCACCCTCAGGGCCGCGGAGCGGACCGGGGATCTACTTCTCGGCCGACCGCCTGAGCTGGCGCGCCAAATCCTTGGAGACGGACTCCGTGACGCTGAACAGCTCCTCGACAGGGTATTCGTTCGCGCCGTCGCTGACGACCACGAGGCCCGCGATGTTGTCCGTGACGAACAGGCTCGTGGAGGTCCCGTGCGTCAGGGGACCGGCCTCCGTGGTGACGGCCACCACGACGCTGTCGTCCCCGAACGAGGTGAAGTCCCACAGGATCTCCCCCGTGGCGCCGTAGCCGGAGTCGTACTCCTCGACCACGCCGGGCTCGGCGGCCTCGCTCATGAACCTGTCGGCGACCTCGTCCTCCCGGAAGGTGTCCGCCATCTCCCGCACGGCCTGGATGTCCTCGGGGTCGAACAGCTCGGCGGTGACCGCGACGTTCACGTCGTCGACCTCACCCGAGCACACCAGGATGCCGAACGACGACTCCGCGACGCTGTACTCGTCCCGGTCGAACTCACCGGACATCGTGGGGAGGGACCCCGAGAAGAGGGGGCTCAGGGTCTCGGCGTGGAAGGCGTCCTCGCAGTTGTCGGGCAGCGAGGTGTACACCGCGCTGGAGTTGACCGCGATCAGGACCCCGCCGAGGGCCGCGACGAGTACCACGGCCCCGGCCGCCGCGCCGACGATCAGCCCGGTCTTCTTCTTGGGAGCGCCCTGCGGGCCCGGTCCGGGCGGAAACTGACCGGGAGGGAACTGGCCCGGCGGGAACTGGCCGGGGGGTCCCTGCGGTGGCTGCTGACCGAAACCCGGAGGCTGACCGAACCCGGGCGGCGGACCCTGCGGAGGCGGCCCCTGGGGCGGGAACTGGCCAGGCGGACCCTGCGGCGGCTGCTGACCGTACCCGGGCGGCGGACCCTGGGGCGGCTGACCGGGGTAGGGGCCCTGCGGGCCGTTCGGGGGCGGGGGCTGTCCCATGGGGGTTACCTCGTGGTCTGATCTGTCGTAAAGGACCCTTCAAGTTCTACCGGACACCAGACGTGAAGAATCTCCCGTCGTCCTCTTCCGGTCACCTTCCGTCTCCGGTTTCCCACCCGAACGTCGGCGTGCGCGGCGTCGCGCACCCACAATGGGAGACGTGAGAGGAACACTCCGTATCCACCTGGGTTCGGCCCCCGGGGTCGGGAGCACGCACCACGCGCTGGCCGAGGCGCGGCGCCGCGCCGAACGCGGGACCGACGTGGTGGTCGGCGCGGTCCACACCCACCGCCGGGCCCAGACCTCCGCGCTGCTGGAGGGCCTGGAGACCGTCCCGCCCCTGGCGACGGGGGCGGTGGACACCGCCGCCGTGATCACCCGGGCGCCCCGACTCGTCCTGGTGGACGACCTCGCCCGGCCCAACGAGCCCGGCTCCCCCAACGCGACACGCTGGCAGGACGTGGAGGAGCTCCTGGCGGCCGGGATCGACGTCCTGTCCACGGTGGGCGTCCACCACCTGGACTCCCTGTACGACGTCGTCCACCAGATCACCGGGGTCCGGCCCGAGTACACCGTTCCGGACCGGGTGGTGCGCGCCGCCGCCGAGATCGAGCTGGTCGACGCCACCCCCCAGGAGCTGCGGCGCCGGATGGCCCACGGCGATCTGCACCCCGCCGAGCGGGTCGACGCCGCGCTGGCCGACTACTACCGCGAGGGCAACCTGGCGGCGCTGCGCGAACTCGCCCTGCTCTGGACCGCCGACCGGGTCGAGGAGGGGCTCAGCCACTATCTCGGCGAACACGAGATCCGCGACACCTGGGAGGTACGGGAACGGGTGGTCGTGGCGCTGACCGGGGGGCCCGAGGGCGAGACCCTGATCCGCCGCGCCGCCCGTGTCGCGGCCCGCTCGCGCGGCGGGCGCCCCCAGCCCAGCCACCTGCTGGCGGTGCACGTGGTACCGCCGAGCGGGATCGGGGAACGCCCCAACGGGGAACTGCTGCGGCAGCGGCACCTGCTGGCGGAGCTGGGCGGCACCTACCACCAGGTGGTCGGCGCGGACGTGCCCTCCGCGCTGCTGGAGTTCGCGCGCGGCGCCCACGCCACCCAGATCGTCCTGGGCTCGTCGCGCAGACGACCCTGGCAGTACGTGTTCGGCCCCGGTGTGGGAACGATCGTGGCCCGCGAGTCCGGCGACATCGACGTGCACATCGTCACGCACGAGGAGGTGGGCCGGGGCCGCTGGCCGCTGCCCGCCCCGGGGCGGGGGCTGAACGAGCACCGGCGGCTGTGGGGGTGGACGCTGGCACTCCTGGCCCCGCCCTTCGTCACCCTGGTCCTGGCCCTGCCGGTCTTCTCCGAGGTGGGCCCGGCCGCCGACCCGCTGCTGCTGTTGCTGATCACCGTGGCCACGGCGGCCGTGGGCGGCCTGCGCCCCGCCCTGGCCTCCGCCCTGTGGAGCGCGGTCCTGCTCACCGTGCTGCTCTCGCCGCTGCACGGGCGGCCGTCGGTGTCCCTGGACAACGTCCTGTCCATGACGGCGTTCGTCCTGGTGGGAGGGTTGGTGGCGGCGATGGTGGAGATGGCCGCCCGGCGCTCGGCCCAGGCCCTGCGCGCCCGGGCCGAGGCGGACGCCGTCGCCCTGCTGGCGGCCAGCGTGCTGTCCGGGAACGAACCCCTCCAGGCGTTGTTGCGGCGCATCAGGGAGACCTTCGGGCAGCGGTCGGCGACGCTGTTGGAGCGGTTGGACGACGACCGCTGGTACCCGGTGCACAGTGTCGGCGCGCCGGCGTGCGAGGCCCCGGAGGAGGCGGACGCGCTGGTGTCGGTCTCCGACACGGTGGCGCTCGGGCTGCGCGGCAGGGTGCTGCCCGCCGCCGACCGCGGTGTGCTGGAGGCCTTCGCCACGCAGGTGGGGATCGCGCTGGAGCACCAGAGGCTGGCCTGGGACGCGGCCGAGGCGCGCGGCCAGGTGGCCGGAAACCGCATACGAACGGCTCTGCTGGCGGCGGTCTCGCACGACCTGCGCACGCCGCTGACCTCCATCAAGGCGAGCGTGTCCAGTCTGCGGGCCACGGACATCCTCCTCTCGGAGGACGACCGCGCGGAGCTGCTGGAGACCGTCGAGGAGTCGGCCGACCGGCTCGACCGGCTCATCGGCAACCTCCTGGACATGAGCCGGGTGCAGACCGACAGCGTGCGGCCGCAGCTGCGGCCGGTGGCGTTGGAGGAGGTCCTCCCGGCGACCCTGCTGGGAGTGCCGGGGGACGCGGTGGTGGTGGACGTCCCCGAGGGCCTGCCCCCGGTGCGGGCGGACGCGGGCCTGCTGGACCGGGCCGTGGCCAACGTGGTCACCAACGCGGTGCGCTACAACCCCGACCCCCGCACCCCGGTGCTGGTGTCCGCCAGCGCGCACGGAGACAGCGTGCAGCTGCGCGTGGCGGACCGGGGGCCCGGGGTCTCCGACGAGGCCAAGCAGAGGATGTTCGAGGCGTTCCAGCGCCTGGGCGACACCCCGCAGGGCACCGGGGTGGGTCTCGGGCTGGCGGTGGCGCGTGGTTTCGTTGAGGCGATGCACGGCACCCTGGCCCCGGAGGACACCCCGGGCGGCGGACTGACCATGGTGTTCACCCTGCGCGCGGTGGACAAGGGCGACATATGAGGAGCGGCATGCGGGTGCTGGTCGTCGACGACGACGTGCAGATCATCCGGGCGATGCGGATCAACCTGAGGGCCCGTGGCTACGACGTGGACACCGCACCGGACGGCGAGAGCGCGCTGCGCCTGGCCTCGGAGCGCCTCCCCCACGTGGTGCTCCTGGATCTCGGGCTCCCGGACATGGAGGGGGTCGAGGTCATCCAGCGGCTGCGCGGTTGGTCGCAGGTGCCCATCATCGTGCTCTCCGCCCGGCACTCCGCCGGTGAGAAGGTGCGCTGCCTGGACCTGGGCGCGGACGACTACGTCACGAAGCCGTTCGGGATGGACGAGCTACTGGCCCGGATGCGCGCCGCCGAACGCCGGTCGGCGCCGGTGGAGGAGGCCCCCGTGGTGCGCACCGCGTCCTTCGAGGTGGATCTGGGCGCCAAGCGGGTGACCCGGGACGGCGGGGAGGTGCGGCTCACCCCCACCGAGTGGCATGTCCTGGAGCTGCTGGCCCGCAACGCCGGCCAGCTGGTGAGCCAGCGTCGGCTCCTGCACGACGTGTGGGGTCCCAACTACCAGAACGAGACCAACTACCTGCGGGTCTACCTGGCACAGCTGCGCCGCAAGCTGGAACCCGACCCCTCCCGACCGCGCTACCTCATCACGGAGGCTGGCCGGGGCTACCGGTTCGAGAAGGACGGCTGACGTGCCCGAGGACGGCGTGTACGCGGGTGGTGCGGGCCGGGCCGCGGTGCGGACCGGGGACGGCTGACCGGCCGCTCCGCACCTGGAGGTGGTGCGCCGAGGCGAGCGTCACGAGGTGGTGGCTCCGCACAGGTCCATCATCAGGTCGAACTCGACCGAGTCGGTCTGCCCGCGGTTGGCCTTGGCCACGGCGAAGCAGGGCGCGAAGGCCCGCACCCACTCCATCATGCGGCCGGGGTCCACGCTCATGACACGGGAGAGCGTCTCCACCCGGCCCTCCACCTCGGCGACGCCGGACGCCTTCCACACCGCCCAGTCGACCGCGTCGGCGGCGCCGTCGCCCAGACAGGCGCGCGGATCGAGGACGACCAGGCCGCGGGACCCGCCGTCGATGACGTTGCCGGGGTGCAGGTCGCCGTGGAGCGGGACGACGTCCTGGTCGCCGTGGGCGAGGTCGCGGGCCTTGGCGGCACCCCGGTGCATGACGGGCGCCGGGACGATGTCCGCGGCCGCGCCCGCCTCGCGTTCGCGGCCCCACATCTCGAACACGAACTGCACCCGGGCGCTGAGCGGGCGCAGCTCCCGAAGCTCGACCGGGTCCACCTGGACCGCGTGCAGTTCCGCGATGAGCCCGCCGATGGTCTCCATGGCCGGGACCACGCCGGAGGCCGCGACCGTGGAGCCCTCGACCCGCTCCATGAGGAACGCCCCGCGATCGGGGTCCACCCCCCACACGTCGGGCACCCGCCGAGACGGCGCCCACATGCGCAACAGTTCGGCCTCGGAGACGGAGAGGCCGCTGTCGGGCGAGATCTTGAGGACACCCTCGGCCCCGTCCGCGCGGCGGACGTAGAGGACGACGGAGGTACGGCCGTGCGGGGCCGGCCCCTCGACCGTCAGTCGCCACTCGGTGGCCAGCTTCTCGACGGTTCCGGGCAGTTCCGCCAACCACTCGGTGACGTGGTGCCCGAAGCGCCGTTCCAGGCGGCGGCGCTGCCGGTCCTCGACGAACTGCGCTGTGCCGTCGTTCATACATCCACCTTCGGTTCGCTCACGTCCGTGCCCGCCGGGAGGGGCTCGCTCACCGGGGCGACGTACGGGTACCGCGTCGGAGCCGTGGCCGCACCGCCGCCGACCGGTGGCCGGTGCGGCGGGCACCGCGTCGCGGGTGCGGGATTTCCCGCCCCTGGGCCCCATACCCATCCTCGCCCCGGCGGTAACGGCGTCGTCGCCGATCGCGACGCCACCGCCACCGGGCCCCGACCCCGGAACGTCAGGTGAGGCGGCCCCGGGCCGCCCGGTGCTGGGCCAGGAGCGTGTCCACGACCAGTTCGGAGGGCCACAGCGGAGCGGTGATGGCGGTGGTGTCCAGTCGGCGGAGCAGGTCGAAGTCGGGCCCGTCGACCAGTCTCCAGGCGGCCACGGCGACCCGTTCGCGCCCGTCGCGGCGCAGACGGGCGACGGCGTCCAGGACGGTCGGCGCCCAGGTGCGCAGGTACCCCACCTGGACGGGGGAGGAGAGACGGCGGCTCAGCATCCGTGCCACGTCCATCACCACCTGGCGCTCCTCGGTTCCCGTGGTGCCGTCTGCGGCCAGGACCACGCCGTCGTCGGGCCTGCGGCCCGAGTCGGAGAGCCGTGCGGCGAGGTCGGCGACGATGGACGGGACCGCTCCCAGCGGGGACGTCCGGCACGCGTCCTCCACCCGCCCGAGGTCGAGGCGGGTGAGCAGGTGGGCGCTGGCGACGTCGCCGCCCGCGACGAAGGCGGGGACCACCACCTTGGGCCCCCGGACGGCGCGGATCGCGGCGCCGACCTCGTCGGGGCCGCCGAAGGCCGCCGTGACGGGCACCTCACCGCGCCGGGCCACCGCCTCGGCCAACCCGTGCAGGGCGTCGCGTCGGTGGGCGTCTCGGGAGTCGTCGGCTACGAGGATCATCGTGGGGACCATGATCGGCTCCTTGGGATCGCTGAGGCGTCTGCCACGGCCCACCGAGCGTAGGGGTGCGGGATTTCGGGAAATCGCCCCGGTGTTACGCGGAGGAAAAAAGCGGACAATGGCTGAGTTGGTTATCACCAGGGGAAGACTTGGCAAATCATAACAATCCACCACCGACCGGAGAGTGTCCACTCATCGGGAGGGTGGCGTGCGTCTCCCCGCACCTGCGGGGCGAATGCCCCACGGGATCAAGGATTGTCACAACACCACCACTGACCTCTTGGGACACGGAATTCCTCTGCGACTCCGAGGCAACCGGCGCACCCCATGGAACCGGGTTCCGATTTCCACCGCCCCACCCGGCACCGGCGCGCGGCATTCACCCCGACCTCTCCAGAGAAATCCGCCACGCACAGAATCCGGACCTTCTGCACGCGCCGTTTGCACGTGCCACGGAATGCGCACGCCGCCTGGGACGGCGGAAGCGACCGATCGGCACCCGGCCCACCGCCTCCTGCCACACGAGTGCGGCCCCTGTCAAGGGTGCGAACTCCCCCTCCACCGCAGAACCACACACCACTTGACGTGGGGAGACAGGGTGCGATTCCGGCGTGATCACTTGCGATCCCCCAGAACCGGCAGCACACTGGAACGCGACGGTAGGGACCCGCGGTCCCACCAGCGTCCCGCTGTCCCACCCGGCCCATCAACCGGTGGCCTCCCCACAGCCCGACCACCGTCCACCCACCACCACCGCCCGCCGAGCCGTCCCAGACTGGAGTTGAGCATGGCCGTCCACCCTCGGGTGCAGACGCTGACCCAGGCTTTCCTCGCCAACGCCGACCGGGAGGCCCCCGGCCTGGTCCAAGGCCTCTACCTGACCGGTTCGGTCGCCCTCGGCGACTTCCGCCCGCACACCAGCGACGTCGACTTCGTCATCGTCACCGACCGCCCCGCCGAGCGGGAGGACCTGGACGCCCTGCGGCGCGCGCACGCCCGCACCCGGAACGAGGTCCCCCGCCCCCAGTTCAACGGCATCCACGTCACCTGGGACGAGCTGAACCGCGACCCCGCCGCCTGCGGCCCCGTGCCCTCCGTCACCAACGGCCGGTTCCGGGACCGCGCCGCGGTCGACGTCAATCCCGTGACCTGGCACGTCCTGGCCGACCGAGGGGTCACCGTGCGCGGCCCGCACCCCTGCGAACTCGACGTGTGGGACGAGCCGGAGAGCCTGCGCACCTGGTCGCTCGGCTCCCTCGACGAGCACTGGCGGCGCTGGCGAGAGAAGGCCGGTCGCCTGGTCACCCCGCGCGGCCTGGCCGTCCTCGGATCACTCGCCCCCTCGTGGAGCGTGCTGAGCGTCAGCCGCCTGCACTTCACCCTGGCCACCGGTGAGATCACCTCCAAGTCCGGCGCCGGGACCTACGCCCTGCACGCCTTCCCCGAACGCTGGCAGCGCATCGTCAACGAGTGCCTCCGGGTCAGGCGCGGCGCCCAGGCCCCCTCCCTGTACGAGAGCGCCCTGGCCCGTCGCCGCGCCGCCCTCGACTACATCGAGATGGTCCTCGACGAGTCCCTGCGCCCCGGCCTGGCCACCTGAGCGCACCGGCGGCCCCATCGTGCCGGGCGACTAATCTGGGGGTATGACCATGCGCCCCATCGTCCGCTTCGGCGACCCCGTCCTCGTGACCCGGACCTCCCCCGTGACCACCTTCGACCAGCGCACGGAGAAGTTGGTCCGCGACCTCCTCGACACCGTCGACGCCCCCGGCCGCGCCGGTGTGGCCGCCACCCAGATCGGGGTGGGCTCGCGCGTGTTCAGCTACGACGTCGAGGGCCGCACGGGCTACGTGATCAACCCCGAGATCGTGGAGCTCTCCGAGGAGCTCCAGGACTGCGACGAGGGCTGCCTGTCCATCCCCCGGCTCTGGTACAGGAGCCGACGCGCCCAGCGCGCCGTGGTCCGGGGCGTGGACCTGCGCAACGAGCCCGTCACCGTCGAGGGGAACGGGCTGATGGCGCAGTGCCTCCAGCACGAGACCGATCACCTGGACGGCATGCTCTACATCGACCGGCTGGACGCCGACACCCGTAAGCGGGCCCTGCGTGACATCCGTCGCTCCGACTGGTTCCTGCCCGCGGACCAGCCCGCGCCCTCGACGTCCGTGCGCCTTCCCAGTGCCTTCGGCGGCAACGGCTGACCCCCTCCCCGAACCCGGCGTTCGGTACGGTCACCCGGTCCGGGTATCTTCTGGACAGAACTCCGCTCAACCCCCACAGCAACGCGAGTCGACTCACTGTGCACGTACCACCGAGATCTCGTATGGTCCACTGAGCACCTCCCGCCCGTGGCGGCGCAGCCGTCCCCCCGGCGCAGCGGATGCTCTCGTACCATCCACGGAGCAGAAATGACATCCACTCCTCGTACCGCCCCACGTCGCGGCCGGACCGCGGCGGCGATCGCCGCCTCCGCCGTGCTCGTCCTCGTCGGCCTGCCCGGCGCGGCCCATGCCGACCCGGACGAGGACGTCGACATCGACGAGCTGAACCAGCGGGCCGAGGAGCTGGAGGAGACCTACGACGGCGAACTGCTCCAGTACACCGAGATCAAGGACCGTGTGGAGGCCGCCGAGGCCGAGCTGGACGACCTCGACGAACGCCTGGAGAAGTCCCGGGGCGGAGTGTCGGCCATCGCGGCCGCCCGGTACAAGGGCGACGGTTTCGACCCGACGCTCCAGATCGTCTTCTCCAGCCAGCCGGAGGACATGTTCACCGACGCCGCGACCGTCGACTACCTGGGCCAGAACCAGGCCGAGCAGATCTCCGAGCTCATCGCCCTGCGCGACGAGCAGGCCGAGCTCACCGCCGAGCTCCAGGACGAGCTGTCCGAGGCCTCCGACCTGATCGACGATCTCGAGGAACAGCGCGAGGACGTCGCCAAGCGCATCGAGGAGTACGAGGCCGAGCAGGTCCCCGACGGACCGGGGGACACCGGCGGTTCCAACCCCGGCAACGGCACGATCCCCGACAGCGCGCGCGGCGGCGGCTGGGAGCAGACCACTCCCCGCATGGCGGCCATCCGCGACGAGATCATCATGCAGTTCGGCGCGCCCTACCCGGTGGGCTGCTGGCGCCCGAGCAACGACGACCACGGCACCGGAACCGCGTGCGACTTCATGATGAGCGCCAACGGTGCCGCGCCCTCGGCGGGGAACCAGGCCCTCGGCCAGCAGATCGCCGACTACGGCATCGCCAACGCCGACCGGCTGGGCATCAAGTACATCATCTGGGAACAGCAGATCTGGCAGTCGACCTCACGCCAGTGGACCTGGATGAACGACCGCGGCGACCTCACCCAGAACCACTACGACCACGTGCACATCAGCTCGTACTGATTCCGGACCTGGGCGCCCGGGCCCGCGCGAGCGGAAGTACCGCGACCAGGACCACCGCGACCGCCGCGAAGGCCGGACCGTAGCCCGTGAGCTGGATGAGCAGGCCGAGGCCGACCGCTCCGACCCCGGTGCCCGCGTCGAACCCGATGTTCCAGGCCGCGCTGGCCCGGCCGTACCCGGTCGGCCCGGCGCGGCCCAGCATCACGGTGACGGTCTCGTTCTGCACGGCTCCGAACCCGAGTCCGAAGACCGCCGACCCGGAGAGCACCAGCAGGGCCGTGCCCGCGCCGGGCGCGCCGTCGCCGTTGGCCCACAGACCCGCGGTGACCAGTGCCGCTCCGGCGGCCGCCGCGAGCGTCCCGGGCATCAGCAGGACGGTGCGGCGGTGGCGGTCGAAGACGACCCCGGCGGTCCACCGACCCGCCACGACGCCGAGCGCGTAGACGGCGAGTACCGTCCCCACCAGCCAGGCGGACCTTTCGAGCGGTATCGCCAGGAAGGTGACGACCCCGCTGGCCGCCGAGGACACCGCCAGCATGATCACCAGCGGCGCCGCCAGGACGAGCAGGAGCGACAGCCCCCGGGGCGAGGGGTCCGCGTCGTCGGTGCCGGGACCGGACGTCGAACGCCCCGCTCCGCGCAGCAGCACGCGGTTGCGACCGCCGTCGGCGAACCAGATTCCCGAGGCGAGCACCGCCGCCACGACGCCGCAGGCTCCGGTGAGCCAGAAGGCGGTGTCGAACCCGAGACCGAGCGCGAGCGCCACCCCTCCCGGCAGGATCACGATCTGCGGCAGACCGACCGCCAGCCCGTAGTAGCCGGTGGCCCGGCCGACCTGTCGCCGGGGGACCAGGCGCGCGGCGAGCGCGGTCCCGGCCACGGTCACCATCCCGAAACCGACACCGCGCACCGCGGAGACGGCGACGAGTGGTCCGAGGTCGGTGGTGAGGGCGAACAGCGGCATGGGCAGGCCCATGATGAGCGAGCCCACGGGAAACGCCCACCGGTAGCCGCCCGCGCGGTCCAGCAGCCAGGGCATGGCCAGCTGGGTGAGGACGGTGGTGAGCATGAACGCGGCGGTGGTGGCGCCCGCCCCGAACTCGCCCGCTCCGCCCCGGCTGGCCCACAGCGGCACCAACGGGAGGACGGCGGCGAACCCGCACAGGCTGACGGCGGTCGCCATGATCAGGAGGGCGAAACCGCGCCCCCGGAGACCGGGCGGACCATCAGTGGACGCCGTGGCGCCGTCACCGGCGGAGGGGGAGCCAGATCGGATCATCCGTCCTTTCTAACGGAGCTGACGCGGGCTGTCGACCGGCGCCGCCCCGCCCGCCCCGGGGGCACCTACACGGGCTGGTCGCGCTGGGGCAGCCGCTCCCCCAGCCAGGTGCGCAGACGGGTGACGAGTTCGGGCGTGACCGCCCGCTCCGCGTGCCCCATCCCGGGCACGATCCACAGGTCCTTGGGCTGGCGGGCGGCGTCGTGGATCGCGGTGGCGTGCGAGACCGGGAAGTAGCTGTCCGCGTCGCCGTGCACGACCAGCAGGGAGGCGGGGGCGACCTCCCCGGCGACCTCTCTGGGTTCGGCCGGGGTGGGGTTCCAGCGCTGGTCGGTGACGCGGACCTTGCGGAAGCTCCGCAGGAACGCGCGGCCGAAGCTCCGGCCGACCCCGAAGGTGAGCAGCCGCATGGACCGGGTTCCCCGGTAGTACCAGCGGCTGGGGCCACTCACGGACACCACCGCGCCGACCCCGCCGAAGATGGCGGCGTGCCGGATGGCGACGGCGGCGCCCATGGAGAATCCGAGGGTGGCCACGTGGGTGTAGCCGAGTTCGCGGAGGCGGCGCACGACCGCCTCGAGGTCGTGGATCTCGGCGTTGCCCACGGTGCTGCGACCTCCGGAGCCGTGGTGTCCCCGGAAGTCGAAGGTCATCACGTCGCCGACGGGCAGCAGCCCCTCGGCGACGGCACGCGTGTGCGGGCTCCGGTAAGTCCCCGTGAAGCCGTTGGCGATGACGACCGCGCTGGTGCGGGGCGCGGCGCGGCGCAACAGCACGGCGTCGATCCCCACCCCGTCGGAGGTGGTCAGCCAGAAGCGGTTCTCCTGGGGCTGGTCGATGGAGTGGTCAATGGCGTCGGACACCACTCCATCGTGCCCGATCAGTCCCGGTAGGGGGAGTGCGGCCCCCGTGTGTCGTCACCGGTCCCGTGCCCTGGGTGAGGTCCCGAGTACCCCTGGGGCGGGTGGGGCGGAGGGGAGTGCGGCGGACGCTGTCCGTAGCCGGGTGGCGGTCCCTGCGGCGGCGGGGTGTCGAAGGCCGGGGTTCCGAAGGCGGGCGTACCGGTGCCGTGGGGGCCCGGCGCGGGCGAACCCCGGTACCCGGAGCCGGGCGGCGGGTCGTGGGAGACGGGCCCGCCCTCCCCGAAGCCGGGCGACGGCCGCCCCCGGTAGCGCTGTTCCTCGGACGAACCGTGGGACGGAAGGTCAGGGGAGGGCGAGCCGTACGCGTGAGCGGCGTCGGCGTACGCCGTCTCCGCCGGCGCGGTCTCCCCCGCGTCGACCGCCTCGAACTCTCCGGTGCGGCCGTAGCCGTCGTCCGCGTACCGGTCCTCGCCCTCGTCGTCGTAGTACTCCTCGTCCGGGTACTCGTCGTCACCGTCGTCGGCCCGCAGCGACTCCTCGGCCGCCGCACGCTCCGCGGCCGGGGGGAACACCACCGAACGCAGGTTGAGCGCCACGTGCACCGCGATCGGGACGACCAGGCTGCCCGTGCCCAGGTACAGCACGGTGAACAGGGTCCCGGAGAAGCCCGCGCTGAGCAGGCCCCACCAGCCCTGGTAGAGGTGTGCCAGGGAGAAGAGCACCACCGACATCACCGCGGCGATCCACAACGGCACGTCCATGCTGGCGATCAGGGTGATGAACAGGCCCCGGTAGAGGAGTTCGCCGAACACACCGCCGGTGACCGCCATCCCTCCGGCCAGGGCCCGTTCGCGACCGGTCCGCGGCAGCAGCAGGTACTGCTGGCGGCCGGGTTCCGGAAGCCGCATGGGCCTGCTCGCGCCCCTGCGCCCCCGGTAGCCCTTGCGGCCACGGCCCCCGCTCTCGGCGTCGCCGTCACCGGTACCGCGCCGGGGGCGTCGGGCCGGACGGGCGGGCAGACCGTTGACCAGCACCCAGAAGGCCGCCAGCGCGATCGTCCCGCCGATCGCCGCGCCCACGACGGGGCCGACGGCGTCCGGGACGCGCAGCCCGAGGTCGACCGCGTTCAGGTCGGGGGACAGCAGCAGCACCGCGAGGACCAGCAGCCCCCACAGCACGTGGATCGCCATCGTGACCGCGTACAGCAGCCCGAGGGCGCGCTCGTCACCGTTTCCTCGGCGCGACAGCCACGCGAACGCGCGCCGTCCGAGCAGGGGTTCGCCGAACGCCGCGAAGAACAGCAGCAGGACCGTAAGAAGGGTCCCGGCGAGACTGAATTGAGGGAGACTCTCCGACCATGGCACGGGCACAGCCTAGAAGAACGACCCGGGTCATAGAGCCACGAACGAGCGGATTGCCGGAGATCGTCCGAGCTACCCCTTGTGGTCGGGGCCGTGAAGAGCGACCGTGGTAGGTGTCGCAGGTCACACAGGCGGTGGCGCGATCCGGCCGCCGTCCGGACCCCGAAGGGCTGGTAGACGAGGATGGCTGATCGAACCGGTACCGCGCCCGTGGCCGACCGGCCCGGGGACATCCGCAACGTCGCGCTGGTGGGCCCCTCCGGCGCGGGCAAGACCACCCTGGTCGAGGCCCTGCTGCACGCCGCCGGTGCGATCCGGCGGCCCGGCACCGTCGAACGGGGCACGACCGTCAGCGACCACGACGGGGTCGAGGTCCGCCAGGGCCGGTCGGTACACCTCACCGTCAACCCGGTCATGGTCGGCGACGTGAAGGTCAACCTGCTGGACACCCCGGGCTACGCCGACTTCGTCGGGGCGCTGCGCGCCGGTCTGCGCGGCGCCGACGCCGCCCTGTTCGTGCTCTCCGCCCTGGACGACGTGGACGGACGCACCCGCCTGCTGTGGGAGGAGTGCGCGGCGGCGGGCCTGCCGCGCGCGGTCGCCGTCACCGGCATCGACCACCCCCGCGCCGACTTCGACGAGGTGGTGGCGCGCTGCCAGGTGGCGTTCGGCCCCGGGGTGCACCCGGCGTACGTGCCCGCCGTGCGGGGTTCGGGAGACCAGCGGACGCTGGTGGGGCTGTGGGGGCTCGTCTCGGAGCGGTACCACGAGGGGGCGGGCGGTGACGGTGCGGGCCCGGTCCCCGACTGGCTGCGCGACCAGGCGGGCCACCTGCGGCGCACGCTCATCGAGGAGGTCATCACCGAGAGCGAGGACGAGGCGCTCATGGAGCGCTACGCGGAGGGTCGCGCGATCGACCCGGACCTCCTCGCGGCCGACCTCAAGAAGGCGGTGGCGGCGGGCGGTTTCCACCCGGTGCTGGCGGTCAGCCCGACGCACGGTGTGGGTGTCCGGGAACTCCTGCGCGAGCTCCCCCTGTCGTGCCCGGACCCGACCCGGCGCGCGCTCCCCCCGGTCGCGTGCCCGGACGGTCGGCCCGTGGAGGGCCTGACCTGTGATCCGGACGGGCCGCTGGTCGCGGAGGTGCTGGGTACCACCGGTGACCCGTACGTGGGGCGGGTGAGCCTCGTGCGGGTGTTCTCCGGGACGCTGCGACCCGACACGGTGGCGCACGTGCACGGCGCCGGTGAGCTGGACCGGGGTGACGACGAGCGCCTCGGGGCGCTCTCCGTCCCGCTCGGCTCCCGGACCCGGCACGTGGGCGAGGTGGTCGCCGGTGATCTGTGCCTGGTGTCGAAGCTGCCGGGCGCGCGGACCGGGGACACCCTGTCCGCGCCGGAGCTGCCGCTGCGGATGACGCCCTGGCCCTTCCCCGTACCCACGCTGCCGGTCGCGATCCGCGCCGCCTCCGCCGCGGACGAGGACAGGCTGTCGCCCGCGGTGTCGCGGCTGCTCGCCGAGGACCCGTCCCTGCGGGTGCGGGTCGACCCGGAGACGCACCAGATGGTGCTGTGGTGTCTGGGCGAGGCCCACCTGGACGCGTCTTTGGAGCGGCTCGAGGAGCGCTACGGGGTGCGGGTGGAGACGGAGGACGTCCGGGTTCCGCTGCGGGAGACCTTCGCCGTTCCGGGGCAGGGCACCGGCCGCAACGTCAAGCAGAGCGGCGGGCACGGCGAGTACGGGGTGTGCCTGATCAAGGTGGAGCCGTTGGAGTCCGGCGCGGGGCTGGAGTTCGTCGACCACGTCGTGGGCGGCGCCGTCCCCCGCCAGTACGTGCCCTCGGTGGAGCGGGGCGTCCGCGCGCAGATGGCGGACGGTGTGCGCGCCGGGCACCCGTTGGTGGACCTGCGCGTGACCCTTTACGACGGGAGGGCGCATTCGGTGGACTCCTCCGACTCGGCCTTCCAGAAGGCGGGCAGGCTCGCTCTGAGGGACGCCGCCGCGTCCTCGGAGCTGACCGTCCTGGAGCCGGTGGACGCGGTGACGGTGGAGGTCGACGACGCGCACCTGGGCCCGGTACTGAACGACCTGTCCGCCCGCCGGGGCCGCGTGGTGGGAACGGAGGCCGCCGCGGGCGGCCGGGTGGTGGTCCGCGCCGAGGTGCCGGAGCTGGAGATCCGGCGCTACGCGGTGGAGCTGCGCGCGGTCGCGCACGGCACCGGGGTGTTCAGCCGCGCCTACCTGCGCCACGAGCCCCTGCCCGTCCACCTGGCCCGCGCGCGGGGCACGGGTTGATCCGGGCCGCCAGCCCCGGCCACGGGTGAACATCCGACGCCCCCCGAAGCGAAGCGGAGGCCCCAAGAAGAACGGCTCTCACAGCACCCGTCCCGGTGTGCTCCGGTCGGCGAGCGCGGCGAAGCGGAACGTGTTGACGGGGTGGCTGGACAGGAGGTTGACCAGCATCACGAAGAATCCGGTGTCGGTGCTGGCGCGAGCGACGATGTCGTCGAAGTCCACGGCCGGGTACAGGTACTTGCCCGCCGCGAGGACGCGGATTCCCTGGACTCCTTCGGGGCAGAACTCGTAGGCGTGGTTGTCGGCGGTGTACTCCTGGGCGCGGCCGAGAGTGCTGCCCACCCCCGGGATCACCTGTGCGATCGAGACCGCGAACTGGCGCCAGAACGAGGTGTGCCCGGCGGCGATGTGTCCGACCTCGTGGCCGATCACGAACCGTAGGGCGTCGGGGTCGCCGAGACGCCCGCCGACCTCGAACAGGTCGCTGTTGACGGCGACGTAGCGGCGGAATCCGTGTCCGGAGGCGAAGGCGTTGATCGCGCCGTTACCGAGCACGATGTAGGCCTCCGGAACCTGGCGCATGCCGAAGTACCGTGCCGCGTCGACGACCATCCGGTGGGCTTCGGGGAACTGCGCCTCGGTGATGCGCACCCCGTTGACCCGCTGCCGGGCGTAGAGCTGGCCGCGGACGAAGAACACGAGCACGGGGATGCTCAGGAGCAGCAGCGGTTCGTTGGGGTCGCCGGACAGGGCCCGGCTGACGGCGCCGCCGACGGCGAGCAGGGTCACGGCGATACAGCCCAGCAGGAGCGGGGTCTCCCGGTGGTGTCTCAGGGATCGGCGGACGCGGGGGTCACCCCATCGCCAGAGGAGGGCCCCCACGCGCGGTCAGAGGCGGTACTGGGCGTCGGGCAGGTCGTCGTCCGGTCCGGGGGGCGGCGGTGCGGCGTGGGCGCTGCCCATCGGCGGCGGTCCCCCGAAGGCCGGTCCGGCGGGCGGTCCGGGCGGTGGTGCGGGCGCCTCGTCCTCGTCCATGATCGCGGCCATGTCGGCGGACAGGGTCGACTCCTCGGCCTTCTCGCTGTGCCACTCGTCGCGGATCTCCTGGTCCTGACGGCCCATCACCGATCGCATGTCGGTGTCGTGGGTGGCCTTGCCCGGCTCTTCGGGCCAGGCGGAGGAGGTGGCCAGGAAGGCGCTGTCGTAGGCGTCGTTGGCCTCGTCGGAGAAGCCGGGCTCCTGCGAGCGGGGAACGGCCAGCGGGTCGGAGAGGGGGTCGAAGGGGGCGTGGGCGCCCGGAGCCGCCCCGGTGGGGGGCGCCTGGCCCGGGTAGGGGGCGTGGTCGCCCCCGGGGTCGGTGTGCACGCGCGCGTCGGCCGGTTCGGCGGGGGCCGGGCCGGGGAAGGACGAGCCCACCGGTGAGGCGGAGGGCTCGGGTGCCAGGGCCGCCGGGTTGGGGTTGTCGCTGCCCACGTAGGACAGGGCGGCGATGGTGAGGGCGGCGAGACCGGCCCGCAGGGTGGGTTCGCGGTCGGGCGCGAAGAACGGCGAGTGGTTGCTCGGGACGTTGCCCATCTTCTCGTACGGGGTGTCGCCGGGGGCGTTGTCCCACACGTCGTGGGGTGTGGCGCCGACGAACCAGAGCACGTAGGGGATGGGCTGGGGGTCCTCGGGCAGTCCGAATCGGCAGAAGTCCTCGGTGGCGGGCGAGGGGTCGGGCAGGTGGATGACGTAGTCGCCGCCGAAGTAGGCGTGGTGGGCGGCGGCGACGTCGGCGGTGCTGGCGGGGTCGTTGTGGGTGACACCGCTGCTCTGGAAGCGTTCGACCTCGGGTTCGCGGCTGGCCCCGGAGGCGGCGGCCTCGGCGCGCACGATGCGCTCGATGGCCTGTTCGAGCTGGACCGAGACGTTCTCGTTGAGCGCCCGGGTGCTGATCTCCAGGTAGGCCTCGTCGGGGATGATGTTGGCCTTGGTGCCCGCCTGGACGCGGCCGACGGTGAGCACCGCCATCTCGCTGGGGCTGATCTCGCGGGAGACCACGCCCTGGAGGCGGGTGACGATGTTGGCGGCGATGAGGACGGGGTCCACGGTGGTGTGCGGCTGGGAGGCGTGGCCGCCCTCGCCGAAGATCCGCACCTTGTAGGCGCTGGCGGCACCGAGGATGATCCCGGCGCGGTGCGAGATGAGACCGGCGGGCTGGGGGCCCAGGTGCTGGCCGAGGATGACGTCCGGACGGCCGAAGCGGTCGAACAGGCCGTCGTCGATCATGCCCTGCGCGCCGTCGAGGGTCTCCTCACCGGGCTGCGCGACGATCATGATGGTCCCGGCCCACTCCTCACGGGTCTCGGAGAGCAGGTCCGCGACGCCGATCAGGCAGGCGGTGTGCGCGTCGTGGCCGCAGGCGTGCATGACGGGGACCTCGGCGCCGTCGGGGTCCTGCGCCCTGGCCGTGCTGGCGTAGGGCAGGCCGGTCTTCTCCTCCAGGGGGAGGGCGTCCATGTCGGCGCGGAGCATCACCGTGGGGCCCGGGCCGTTGCGGAGGATGCCGACCACGCCGGTGCCGCCGACGCCCCGGTGGACATCGTATCCGGTCCGGTTGAGCCACTCCGCGACGACGCTGGCGGTGCGCTGTTCGGCGTGGGAGAGCTCCGGGTTCTTGTGCAGGTCGACGTAGACGCCCTCGACGAGCGGGAAGAGCTCGTCGAGGAGTCGCATGACCACGCTTCCGTGCTGGGCTGCACGGTTGGGGTCCACCGCGTGCGGCACGGTATCCACCGCCTTCTTCGTTCTCGTCTGGCGGGCGTTGCCAGGTTGACAGGGGGACCTGCCGCCCGGGGGCAGCCTATCGGCGCGTCCGCCGAGGGTTCACACCGACACGTTCGTGCCGCGGTGCGCCCTCGGTGCCGCCCATCGGTTAGGGTCTGCACACGGTAAGCCATCCCACACCCGCTGCCACGGGTGTGCGCGTCCCCCGGGTCCCCGTTCTCCGGTCCGGGATGTGTTCGGGAACTTTTACCTGATTTGTGCGAACTACTGGCATACCGCAATATGTCTCAGTAGGGTAACGGAACCATGTTCGCGCAACGTCTTCGCCGGTGCCCCCCTCGCGCGCCACGCGGCACCAGCCCCAAGGCCCCGTGACCCTGTCCGACGGCCGCCCCCCATCCCGCACGGAGGGTAGCGGGACCGACACAACACGCCCCAGAAATCAGTGATCTCGGAGTCCCTAGTGGCCTCATCCACGACCAGTCCGGCACCCCAGTCCACGGAGAAGGGGCGCGGCGCGACCGCCCTCGCCTCCGGTACCAGCGCCACGGCGGCAGCGCGGCCGCCGGACCGCGACGCCCGACTCGACAACGCCAAGTTCATCCTCATCGCGCTGGTCGTCCTCGGCCACGCGATCGAGCCGATCTCCGACTACCGGCCCGCCAGTGCCCTCTACTACTGGATCTACTTCTTCCACATGCCCGCGTTCATCATGATCAGCGGCTATCTCTCCCGGTCCTTCGACTCCTCGTCGACGCGGGTCGAGAAGCTGGTCCTGACGCTGGCCGTCCCCTACCTCGTCTTCTGGACGATCCACCAGTCCATCTACTCGGTCGAACGCGGCGGCCTCCCGGACTCCCTGTCCGTGCTCAAGCCCACCTGGACCCTGTGGTTCCTGGTCGCCCTCTTCCTGTGGCGCCTCACCGTGCCGGTCTGGCAGCGGCTGCGCTGGCCGGTGGCGATCGCGGTGGTCATCTCCCTGTTCGCCACCACGGCCGACCTCGGCAGCACCCTCTCGATCGGCCGTGTGGTCAGCTTCCTGCCCTTCTTCGTGCTGGGCCTGAGTCTGCGCCGTGAGCACTTCGCCCACCTGGACCGGCTCTGGGTGCGGATCGCGTCCGTGCTGGTGCTCGGCGTCACCGCCCTCCTGGCCGTGCCGGTCTCCGACCGCATGAGCAGGGACTGGCTCTTCTGGAAGGAGAGCCTGACCGACCGCGCCATCGACCCGCTGATGCCGAGCATCGGTATCCGGCTGGCCTTCATGGGCATCGCCCTGGTCATGACCGTCGCGGTGCTGGCACTCACCCCGAAGCGGCGGACCTGGTACACGGCGCTGGGCGCCTACACGCTCTACGTGTACCTCGGCCACTCCGTCTTCCTGATCCTGCTCAAGGCCAGCCCCTGGTACGACCTGATGTCCGGCCCGGTCGCCCTGGCCGCCACCCTGGTGCTGGGTGTCGGGATCACCCTGCTGCTGTGCTCCCCGTGGGTGCGCGCGAGCATGCGGTGGGCGGTCGAACCCCAGCCCACGTGGTTCCTGCGCCAGGACGGGAAGGGCCTGGCCCGCAGCGGGGCCGCAGGAAAGGGCGCGAACGCGCGGGAGGGCGCCTCCGCCTAGCCGCGCCCACCGATCGGCCGCGGCCAGGACCTACCCGTACAAGGAAAAGGGGGCGTTCCGCACCACGCGGAACGCCCCCTCCTCCGTTCACCGGTCGGCCCGGTCGCGGTTCAGCTACCGCCGCCCCCGGTGACCGGGGCCGCGGCGGCCAGCTCGCGGCGACGCGCCTCGAAACGGCGGGACTCCTTCCACAGGCGGGCCACCAGCACCACCTCGAAGAAGCCCAGGGCCAGGCACGAGAACACCGCCACCGGGATGATCAGGCTGTTCAGCGGCGTGACGAAGGCCACCAGGACGGTCGCGGGCGCCAGCACGCACAGGAACATCTCGAACTCGATACCGCTGAACAGGTGCGGACGAACGCGGTGCCGCAGCAGGAGGTTGCGCACCCGGGGGTAGAGCCCGCGCGGCGCCGCGGCCCCGACCTGCCCGGGGGCGTCCGACATCTCGTCGTCCTCGGGGTCGGAGACGTCGGGGCGGGTGGCCTCCGCCCGCAACCGCTCGGTGTCGCCCGAGGCCACGGCGAGCGTCTGCTTCATGCTCTTACGGGTCTTGGCCACCTGCGAGCCGTTGAGGTAGCGCAGCAGGTCGAAGAAGACCACCACCGGCGCGACGATCAGATAGGCGGCCTGACCGGTGACGACCCACTGGCCGACCAGCAGCGCCATCACGCAGCCGAAGAAGCGGATGCGGTCGAACACGAAGTCGACCCAGCTCCCGAAGACCGAACCCGTCCCCTTCAGGCGGGCGATCTTGCCGTCCATGCAGTCGAGGACGAAGCTGAGGTGGAACAGCAGGGCACCGGCCAGCAGCCAGGCCCAGCCCAGGTCCGCGGCCCACACGGGCGCCGCGAAGCAGATCGCCGACAGCAGGCCCAGCACCCCGGCGCCGAGAGTGAGCTGGTTCGGTGTGATGTTGGTCCGGTTCGCCGTCCAGACCACCATCCGGCCCGCGAGCGGATCGACCAGGAAGACCGTCCACCAGGCGTCCTTCGCCTTGTAGGTCTCTTCCTTGACTTGCGCGAGCGTGAAACGCGACATGCGGGGTTCTCCTGGAAAGCCCTACGGACCCGTGAACGCCCGTGGTGCGGGGGAATCGGGCACCGTTCGAGGGCAGGGGCGAGGGCCGGGTTGAGGCGGGAATCGAGTCATCATGCCAGACGGGGGTACCCCCAACCTAATCGGTGACGGCATACTTGACAGGTAAGAGGGGGATCAACAGGGTGCCGCGCGGGTGATGCCGGGCGGAGTGGTCCACCCCCTTCGGTCTTGACCGAGGTAGAGGCATTGCGTTTTCTCAACGACCAGGTTCCCAGCCAGGACCTGACCTACAGCGACGTGTTCATGGTCCCGGGCCGCAGCGCGGTGGGGTCCCGGCTCAGCGTCGACCTGTCGTCCCCGGACGGCACCGGCACGACCGTGCCGCTGGTCGTCGCGAACATGACCGCCGTGGCGGGCCGCAGGATGGCCGAGACGGTCGCCCGCAGGGGCGGCGTCGCCGTCATCCCGCAGGACATCCCCTTCGAGGTGGTCTCCGACGTCATCTCCTGGACCAAGCAGCGCGACCTGGTCTACGACACCGCCATCACCCTGAACCCCACCAGCACCGTCGGTGAGGCGCTCAACCTGCTGCCCAAGCGGGCGCACAACGCCGTCATCGTGGTCGACGAGGCACGCCGCCCGGTCGGCGTGGTCACCGAGGCGGACTGTTCGGGCGTCGACCGCTTCGCCCAGCTGCGCGACGTGATGTCCGTCGAGCTGCTGACCCTGCCCGAGGGCACCGAGCCGCAGACGGCCTTCGGGGTCCTGCACGAGAACCGGCACCGGTTGGCCCCGGTCGTGGACGGCGACGGCGCCCTGGTGGGCGTGCTCAGCCGCACCGGGGCGCTGCGCTCCACCCTGTACCGCCCCGCCGTGGACGACCGCGGCCGCCTGCGCGTCGCGGCCGCCGTCGGCATCAACGGCGACGTGGCCGGCAAGGCCGCCGAGCTGCTCGAAGCCGGGGTGGACACCCTGGTGATCGACACCGCGCACGGGCACCA
Organism: Nocardiopsis sp. NPDC007018; assembly: GCF_040635075.1. Classification (NCBI taxonomy): domain Bacteria; kingdom Bacillati; phylum Actinomycetota; class Actinomycetes; order Streptosporangiales; family Nocardiopsidaceae; genus Nocardiopsis; species Nocardiopsis sp. NPDC007018. The sequence continues at coordinate 84,390 of NZ_JBEYHA010000004.1, read as the reverse complement.
GGAGAAGATGATCTCCGCGATCCGCACGGTCCGCGCCCTGTCGCCGAGCGTGCCGATCGTCGCGGGCAACATCGTGACCGCCCAGGGCACCCGGGACCTCATCGAGGCCGGAGCCGACATCGTCAAGGTCGGCGTGGGCCCCGGCGCGATGTGCACCACCCGGATGATGACCGCCGTGGGGCGTCCGCAGTTCTCCGCCGTACTGGAGTGCGCGACCGCCGCCCGCGACATGGGCGGGCACGTGTGGGCGGACGGCGGCGTGCGCCACCCCCGCGACGTGGCCCTGGCCCTGGCCGCCGGCGCCTCCAACGTGATGGTGGGCTCCTGGTTCGCCGGCACCTACGAGTCGCCCGGCGACGTCATGCGCGACGCGCAGGGCCGCCAGTACAAGGAGAGCTTCGGCATGGCGTCGGCGCGCGCGGTGCGCCTGCGCACCTCCGAGGACTCGCCGTTCGAGCGGGCCCGCAAGGCGCTGTTCGAGGAGGGCATCTCGACGGGCCGGATGTACCTGGACGCCGAGCGTCCCGGTGTGGAGGACCTGATCGACCAGATCATCGCCGGTGTGCGCAGCTCCATGACGTACGCGGGCGCCACCTCCCTGGCGGAGTTCCACGAGCGCGCCGTGGTCGGCGTGCAGAGCGCCGCCGGGTACAACGAGGGGCGCCCCGTGGAGAACGGCTGGTAGGCGCGCCGTTCCACGGGTGACGCACGGAGAGGGGGAGGCGACCACGACGGTCCCTCCCCCCTCTCCGTGTGTGCGGCGGTCTTCCGGGTCCGGCGGTCCGGCTTCTAGGGGCGGACCTCGTGTTCCTTGCGGTACTGGCCGCAGAGTCGGTCCGCGTGCCGGATGGGCTCGGGCACCCGGTACTTGGGCGACACCCTCAGGACGAGGTCGGCGGCGCCCTCCAGGTCCACCCGGTGGCCCACGGAGACGTAGACCGGTTTGGTACGGGCGCGGGTGCGCAGGACCCGCCCGATGACCTCGGCGCCCTCCGCCGCCAGGGTCGCGGTGTCCTCGACCACCTCGGATCGCCCGGCGACCATGGGGGTCCACGAGCCGCGCTCCTCCCCCGGCGGCGAGTTGCGGCCGTAGAGCACGGACTTGGCCGAGCCGACCACCGGCGCGTCGATCAGGACCCCCAGGTGGCTGGCGATGCCGAAGCGGCGGGGGTGGGCCAGGCCGAAACCGTCGCAGACGAACACGTCCGGGGTGACGGACAGTCCCTCGATGGCCCGGAGTACCGGGGGCAGCTCACGGAAGGCGAACAGCCCGGAGATGTAGGGGAAGGACGGGGTGTCGGCGACCAGGGATGTCTCCACGACCTCCAGGGTCCGGGCGTCCAGGACGACGGCCGCGGCCGCGAGTTCCCTGTCGCCCACGCCGTAGCTCACGTCGAGGCCGGCCACGAGGCGCACGGAGTCGGCGTCGAGCGGTTCGGTGCGGACCCGGTCGGCGAGCAGCCGCTGGCGGGCCACGGCCTCCTTGGGGTCGCTCGGCCAGTTCTCCGGGTCGTCCAGGGCCTGGGCCGCTCGCTTCGCGACATCGTTCACGTGTGTCCCCCGGTTCCTCGTGCGCTCCCCGACCGTGTCCGGGCCGTCAGGCGCAGTCTAGGCCGGTGAAGGCCTGTCGGGCGGCCGGGACCCCGATCCCCGTCCAGCGGAAGGGGAGGCCCGCGGCCCGGCCCGGGTTCGGGTGGTCCATCAGCTGGAAGTGCAGGTGCGGCTCGCTGGAGTTGCCGGAGTTGCCGCACCTGCCGATCGGTTGGCCGGTGGCGACACGGTCGCCCACCCGGACCTCGGCCGACCCCTTCCGCAGGTGGGCGTAGGCGGCGTACACGCCGTCGCCCAGGTCGAGGACGACGTGGTTGCCGACCACGCGACGCGCGCCGCCGACACTGCGGACGATGCTCTCGGCGAACAGGTAGAGCAGCCCCGGCCAGGTGTCACGGCTGCGGTGGTCGCGCTGGCGGTCGTCGACGCGCGCGACGGTGGCGTCGGCGACGGCGAACAGCGGCTGGTCGAAGGCCGGGTAGCCGTCGTCCGGACGGCGGGAGAGCGGCCACCAGGAGCCGCGGCCGGGCGGTCGGCCCTCGTCGACGTACACGTCGATCGCGTAGGTCTGCCCGTACTGGTGGATGCCGTGGCTGGGCACCCGGTCCGCCGGACTGTTGAGCGCCACCCAGCGGCCGGCGACCGGCGGGGCGACCTCGACGGTCGCGGCGTCCAGCGCGTCGCCGGAGGGCGTGCGGACCAGGAAACGCGGTCCGATCAGGAAGAGGAGCGCGGCCGCGAGCAGGGGGAGCAGCGGTTCGAGTGGAAGGCCGAGCGCGATGGCCGCGACGGCGTAGGCGAAGTAGACCATCAGCAGTGGTCCGCCGAGGTTCATGAGGATGCCGCGCATGCCGTACTCCCTGGGCTCGATCCTTTTTATACGTAATTACGTACTAACGTACACGATGCGCGCAAGGGCAAGCGTCACCCAATTTCGGCCGCCGATCCCCCGGGCCCGTGGAGCGTCGCGTTGTGCCGGAGGCCACAGACCCGAACGCTCGGGAGCACCGCCCCGGAGCAGTACCGTGGAGGCCGTGAATTTGTACTGACCGGTCAGTTCAAAAAGAGGGAGAGGCCGCAAGAATGCGTCGGGCCACCGGAGCTCGTGTGCACGCCGAGGGCGTCACACTCACCACCCGCGAGGGCCCCGTCTACACGGGGGTCGACTTCACCGCCCGGCCGGGAACGCTCACCGTCTTCCAAGCCGACTCCGGAGGGGGGCGCAGCGCGCTGCTGCTCACCCTGTCCGGCCGTATGGAGCCGACCGGCGGAACCCTGCACGTCGACGGGTACACGCTGCCCCGACAGGCACGGAAGGTACGCCGGATCAGCTCACTCGGGCTGATGGACGACGTCAACGCCCTCGACGACCGCCTGCGCGTGGGCGAACACCTCTCCGAGGCCCGCCTGCTGCGTATGCGCCCCGCCACCCGGTCGGTGACCGACCAGGCGATGGAGGCCGCCGGTCTGGCCGACCTCGACCGCCGCACCATGACCAAGGAACTGTCCATGCTGGAGCGGCGGCGCCTCGGCGTGGCCCTCGCTCTGGTCTACGAACCCCGCCTCCTCGTGGTGGACAACGTGGACGGAGGGCTCGGCCGCGACCACCAGGCCGACATGTGGCGATCCCTGAAGAACCTCACCGACGAGGGCCTGACCGTCATCGCCACCTGCGCCGACGCCCAGGAGCTCGGTTCCGTGAACGGCCCCGACACCCAGGGGCCGCTGCGGATTCGGCAGGGCGACGACGCTTCCACCCCCGCTGACGGAACCGCGGCCGCACCGACCGAGGAAGTGATCGGCATCGACCAACTGCTGGACCGCGAGGAGGACCCGGCGGACCCGCCGCCGGAGAGCGAGCACGAGCGGAAGGGGGGTCGGCACCGTGGGCGTTCGTGACAGGAGGAGGAAGGCACGCGCGGACCGCGGCGACGCCCCCGTCTACCGGTTCATGTCCGTTCCCCGCCTCGGGCTGCTCACCATGCGGTCCTTCCTGCGGTCCCCGCTGCCCACCGCGGCACTGGCCGCCCTCATGCTCATCCCCCTGCTCTACTCCGGCATGTACCTGTGGTCGTTCTGGGACCCGTTCGACCGGATGGAGCACCTGCCCGTCGCCCTGGTCAACGAGGACGGGGGCGCCGTGGTCGACGACGAGGAGGTCAACGCTGGCGACGAGCTCACCGACACCCTCCTGGAGCGCGGTGACCTCGACTGGCACCTGGTGGGCGCCTCCGAGGCCGCCCAGGGGCTGGAGGACGGCACGTACTACGTCACCCTCACCATCCCCACCTACTTCAGCGAGGCCCTCACCTCTCCCTCCCGGGACCGCGAGGACCCCGTCCCCGCCCTCCTGGTCGCCAACTACAACGACTCCAACAGCTACGTCGTGCGCCAGCTCGCGGGCAGCGCCTTCAAGGAGATCCGCGCGGCGGCCGCGTCCTCCGCGATCAGCGACTACCTCGACCAGATCTTCCTGGGGTTCAACGAGATCCACGGCAAGACCGAGGAGGCCGCCGAGGGCGCCGGACAGATCGCCACCGGCGCGGGGGACGCCGAGAGCGGCTCCGGCGAACTCTCCGAGGGCATCGACGGAGCACACGAGGGGGCCGGTGAGCTCAGCGGCGGCATCGGAGAGCTCTACACGGGCTCCAAGACGCTCGCCACGGGCGCCGACACGGCCTCCACCCAGGTCTCCGAACAGGTCGACAAGCTCGACGACCTCGCCGACGAGTGGCTTCCCCAGCTGGAGGAGGACATCCCGGACATCCAGGAGCGCGCCAGCGAGGCCGCGAAGGCGTCCGCGGCCGTGTCCGAGGCACTCCAGGAGCTACCCCAGGAGATCGACGTCACCGGCCTGAACGAGGTGGACGGCCGCCTCTCCGCCTACCTCCGGGACCACCCCGAGCTCGAACAGGAACAACCCGACCTGCACACGCTCCTCACGGACCTCCAGGAGGCCATGGACACCGCGCTGTCGGTGGCCGGGTACGTCAACGACAACCGCGAGGACATCAACGCGACCGCGGCCGAGGCCGCCGCGCTCAGCGAGAAGGCCGAGAGCCTCTCCGAGGACCTGCCCGACATGGTCGAGGACGCCAAGGACGCGCGGGCCAAGGCGGACGAGCTCGCCGAGGGGCTGGCGGCCCTGGCCGAGGGTTCCCGCTCACTCCGCGACGGCCTCTCCGAGGCCTCCAGCGGCGCCGGTGAGCTCGACTCCGGCCTGGGCCAGCTCAGTACCGGCGCCGGGACCCTTCACGAGGGGTTGGGCGAACTCTCCTCGGGAACCGACGAGCTCGCCGAGGGCCTGACCGACGGTGTGGACGAGATCCCCACCTACTCCGAGGACGGGCGGGTCAGCGCCGCCGACATGATGAGCGAACCGGTCCGGCTCGACAGCGAGGTGGACAACGAGGCGCCCAACTACGGGACGGGGTTCGCTCCGTTCTTCGTGCCGCTGTCGCTCTGGGTGGGGGCCATGGTGGTGTTCATGGTGCTGCCCGCGCTGTCCACGCGGGCGCTGGCCTCCTCCGCTCCGTCCTGGCGGGTGGCGCTCTCCGGTCGTGTGGTGCCGCTGCTGCTCGGCTGGGCGCAGGTGGCGGTGATGATGACCGTGCTGCACCTGGCTCTCGGGTTGCAGTCGCAGAACTGGGCCCTGATGCTCGCCTTCCTGACGCTCACCTCGGCGGCGTTCACCACGACGGTCCAGTACCTGAACGTGAGGTTCAACGCGGCGGGCCGGGTGGTCGCCCTGGCGCTGCTGGTGCTCCAGCTGACGTCGGCGGGCGGCACCTACCCGATCGAGACGAGCCCGGCGTTCTTCCAGGCGATCGGCCCCTACCTGCCCCTGCACTGGGCGGTGACGGCCATGCGTCACCTGATCGGCGGCGGCGACATGACGCTGGTCGCGCAGGCGTTCGGCGTGATGGGCCTGTGGCTCGTGGTGCCGCTCCTGCTCACCTGGCGAGCGGTGAACAGCAAGCGGGTGTGGACGATGTCCACCCTCTACCCCGCGCTGAAGATCTGACCGACGGGCGCCCGCGCATCCGCGAGAATGTGTGGGCGCCCGGCCACGACCGTGAGCCCCACCCAGGTACCCCACCGAAAGGGGGGTGCTGTCCGTTCGTCGCCGGAGAGTCCGGGTTTCGGCAACACGGCGCAAGAGGAGTCAAGCCGCTAGCGAGGAACAAGCGTCAGGCGTAGACAACGATGCCGTGCCCACCTCAACCCGAATCCCTCCGCCCAGGCGACGAACCCGCATCGAAGCGCAGCGGAGATGCAAAGAGACAGGTACTCATGACTGACACACCCCGTGGCGGGCGCCGGGAGGCCACCCGGCGGAAACTGTTCGAGGCCGCCGTGACGTTGATCTCGGAGCAGGGCTACGGTGCCACGACGGTCGACGAGATCGCGGAGCGCGCCGGTGTCGCCAAGGGCACCGTGTACTACAACTTCGGCGGCAAGAACGAGTTGTACGCGGCGTTGATGGAGTGGGGTGTCACGCGGCTGGCCGACACGTTGCGGGACTCCGTTCCGGCCCCGGACGAGCGGGTCGAACCCCGGGAGGTCCTGGCCACGGTGCTGCGGGCGGGTGTGGTGTTCATCAGTACGCACGAGGCGTTGGCCCGGTTGCTGATGGCCGAGGCGTGGCGGACGAACCGGGCGTGGTACGCGACCGTCCGGCAGATCCGCACGGAGGCGATCGGGGTGATCACCGGTCAGCTCGACGCGATGGTGGAGCGCGGTCTGACGCGGCCGGACCTGGACACGGCCCTTGCGGGTTCGGCACTGTTCGGCATGGTGGTGACCGTGGCCCTCGATTGGCGTACGCTCCAGCCGGAGCGTCCGGTGGAGGAGATCCACACCACCCTGGCGCATCTGGCCGACGGTCTCATCGGCTCCCCCGCCTCCCCGCGCTGATCGTTGACGTAGAACCCCGGAGAGGAATCCCCCGCCATGGCCGACCTGTATCCTCTGCTGCCCGTGATCGTCGGTGCCGTCCTGCTGTGGATGGTCACCCGCGACACCCGGACCGAGTTGCTCCTGGTGCGCAACGGTGTGCGCGCCAAGGGCAGGGTGATCGGATACCACGAGACGTCGGTGGCGTCCCGGATGATCGTGCAGTTCCAGACGGAGGACGGCCGGGAGGTGCACGCCGAGCACGAGAACTCGGGGTGGATGGCCTCGCGTGCCGGGGAGATCGTCACGGTGTCCTACGACCCCGAGGTGCCTGAGCGGGCCCGCATCGTCTCGGCTCCGTGGTTGAGCCACTGGGTGCGCGCCATGTTCGGCGGGCTGGGGTTGCTGCTGGTGCTCATCGGCCTGTTCCTGGGCTATCTGCACTGGTGGGAGGGGTAGGCGGTTCACACCGGGGCGGGGCCTCCTCCCTCGGCGGGGAGTAGCGGACCAGGCGCCGGGGAAGGTCGCCGTCGATCGCGGAGCGGGTGCGCACCCGCACACCGCAGAGGAGGTCGGCCAGGCCCGCTCCGTCGGGTCGGACGACGGCGGTGCTCGCGTGCAGGACGACGACAGCGAGGGCGAACCAGGGCAGGCCGAGGGAGACGAGCAGGGCCACGGGCGTGTACAGCAGTGCCGTGCGGACCAGGGTCCGCACCCGGGAGGCGGGGCACGGTAGCCGCTGTTCGGTGAGCGCCAGCCGCAGTGCGGCCGCACCGGGGGTGCAGCGGTCGCGGCGCAGCAGCGGCACGACCAGCCCGAAGATCCCGGCGAGCCCGAGGAGGGCTCCGGTGAGCAGCGGCTCCCGTAGCGCGGGCGGGACGGCGCCGTAGGCACCGGCCAGGGCGACGAGCGTGGCCGCCCCGAACCACCACAGGCCCACGTCGACCATGGCTCCCATCATGCGTCGGCCGAGGTCGGGGGCGATCCGGTCGGGGACGGCGGCGGGCCAGGAGCGGTGCGGGCCGAACGGCCAGACCACCGGCACCCACCGGGCGAGCAGCCAGCCGAGGAGGGTCGCGGCGACGCCGACCCCCGCCGCCGCGAGGGCGACGTCGTTGGGGGCGCAGGGGTACAGGCCGAGGAGTCCGGTGGCCCGGACGGCGGTCACCGCGAGGGCGAGGGCAGCGCCGAGGGCGACGGTGGCGAGCACGCCCCGGCGGAACCTGGCGCGGGCCAGCAGGCCCACCGGAAGGAACGCCGCTGTGAACAGCGCGGCGTCACGGGTGGTCAGTGGCGGCGGGGTCGCGGGGCCGAGCGAGCACAGTCCGTCAGTGGCGGCGGGCAGGGGCCAGACGGCGAGGGCGGCCAGGCCGAGCCCGGTGAACAGCGCGGCGAGGGTGAGCTGCCCGGGCCACCCGGCCAGCCGCCCGTACCTCTGGTGCTGCCAGCGCAGGTAGAGGGCGGACGCGACGACCATCGACAGCGGTATGGCGGCGGACGCCACGTCGATGGCGGCCTGTCCCGCGCCGAACGGTTGCCCCATGTCGTGTGCGTTCCCCCTGCTCGTTCCCGGGGCGCCAGGCTAGTACGACCCGGCCGCGCGTGGGGAGGGAACGGGGAATTCGCCGTCGAGGTGTGCCCCCGGGGCGGCCCGTGGACGCCCGTGAACACCCGGGTTTCGGTCCCTCCGTGATCCCTGTGACCGATGTCCCACGACGCTCCGCCCGCTCCCTCTCCCACCGAAAGCCCCACGTCATACCTGGCCTTGTGTGAACAAGGCACTACTCCATGGCAGACTGCGTGCACCACCCGGATAATCCGCCGTTTCTCGGGCGAGATACGATCCCCATCGCCGAAAACCCCCGCACGTGGTGCCTCTCCGGCAAGCCCACCCCCCTCTGGAGGGACGAGCGCGGACCACACGGCGGGAGGTCCGCGCGCACACCGGCCCGCCGGACGCGGACGGACGACCGCTCGGCTCCGACAGCGCCTGAGAAGACTTTGACGCGGATCGACAGGAGAACCGTGCAGGCAGTACCGAAGAAACGTGGGCGGACCATCGCCGCCCGTATCCGCGCCATGGTCATGATCCCCACCACCGCGCTGTTCGCACTGTGGTTGATCCTCACCATCGTCCTCGGCGGCGACGCCGCCTACCAACTGCTCCGTTCCAAGGCCACCGACGACCTCGTCACACCGGCCGCGGTCGGCCTCGTGTCGGCGATGGCGGAGCGCTCGGCCACGATCGCCCACATCGAGAACCCCGACGACGCCGAGCTCACCCAGCAGTTGGAGCAGAGCCGTCAGCGGACCGACGAGACCCTGGGGACGGTCGTCGACGACCTCATGGCCTTCGCCGACCTCGCCCCCGGCGACGGCGGCATGCACATCGAGATGCTGTACGACATGTTCCAGGACGTCGGCGGCGTTCGCGAGGCCGTGGACGCCGGGGACGCCAGCCGGGCCGACGTCCTCGACTTCTACAACGAGCTCGTCCTACACGGCGCCGACAGCTTCGACAGCCAGAGCCGTGAGGGGAACGCGGGGGACGCCACCAGCCCGGGGTTCACCTCCGTGTACCTGTTCCGCAGCGTGGACCTGGGCGCGCAGGCCGACGCGCAGATCGCCCGCGCCTTCGCCACCGGCGACCTCACTGTTGAGGACCAGCACGAGTTCACCCGGATGATGGGCGCCTTCGAGGAGCTGCTGGCCGCCAACGCCCCCTACCTGGCGGGCGACGGCCTCCTGGAACGGTACGAGGCCGTGCTGGCGAGTCCCGAGTACGCCACCCTCACCGAGCTCTCGGAGCGGATCACCCACCGCGAGGTGGAGTCCACCACCGTCACCGACCCCGTCACGCTGCTCCCGGAGACGGTGGACGATCTCACCATGCCGGTCGCGCGTTCCGAGTGGGAGGCGGCCTACACCCACGTCATGACCGAACTCACGGACCTGGGCGCCGAGGAGGCCCGGCACTCGGCGGCGATGACCCGAGAGGACGCCCACGACGCGGTGCTCCTGGCAGTCGGCGGCAGTCTCGGCGTGGCCGCGATCATCCTGGTGGCGTTCGTCCTGGCCCGCCGCTCCTCCCGTGAACTCACGTCGCGTCTGCTCACGCTGCGCGAGGAGTCACAGGACCTGGCCGAGCGGAAGCTGCCCGAGATCATGGACCGCCTGCACCGGGGCGATCGCGTGGACACCGCCTCGTCACTGCCCGAGCTGCACGCGGAGGACGACGAGATCGGCGACGTCGCCAAGGCGTTCAACTCCGCCCAGCGCGCCGCCGTGGAGGAGGCGGTCCAGCAGACCGAGCTGCGCCACGGCGTCAACCGCGTCTTCCTCAACATCGCCCACCGCAGCCAGACACTGGTCCACCGTCAGCTCCGGCTGCTGGACAAGATGGAGCGCGAGCAGGAGGACCCGGACCAGCTCTCCCAGCTGTTCAAACTGGACCACCTGGCCACGCGTTCGCGCCGCAACGCGGAGAACCTGCTGATCCTGGGCGGCGAGGCCCCGGGCCGCACCTGGCACCGGCCGATGCCGCTGATCGACGTCCTGCGCGGGGCCATCTCGGAGTCCGGCGACTACACACGGGTCAAGCGCGAGCGCATCGCCCGGGTGAACCTGAACGGCCCGGCCGTCGCGGACGTCATCCACCTGGTCGCCGAGCTGGTCGACAACGCGGCCATGTTCTCGCCGCCGCACACGCAGGTGCGGTTGAGCAGCGACGACGTGCCCAACGGCGTGACGATCGAGATCGAGGACCGCGGTCTGGGCATGACGGAGGCCGAGTTCACCTCGACCAACGCCCTGCTGGCGAACCCGCCCGAGTTCGACGTGATGCGTCTCAACGAGAAGATGCGCCTCGGCCTGTTCGTGGTCTCCCACCTGGCGCACCGGCACGGCATCAAGGTGCACCTGCGCCCGTCGCCGTACGGCGGCGTGCAGGCGATCGTGCTGCTCCCGCAGGACCTGATCAGCGGGGACCGCTCCCCGCTGCCCGCCACAGAGGAGGCCGGGGACATCTGGGAGGTGCGCGAGATCGTCGACCGCACTCCGGAGACCGCGCTGGAGTCGAACCGTGTCGCCCGTCCCGGCAAGCCCGTGCTGACCTCGGTGTCCGCTCCCGCGTCCACCGAGGGGCCGGAGCCGGCCGGCGCCCCGGAGGACTCCGAGAGCGACCTGCTCAGCGCTCCGGTGCGCAAGGACGACTCCCGTCCCGTCCTGCCCACCCGAGGCTCGCGGATCAGCGCGGTCCCGGACGTCGTCGAGGAGGCCCCGGAGAAGGCGTCCGCGAACACCGAGGTCGCCGAGGAGCCCGAGACCCCCGTGACGGCTGGGGCGCCCGAGACGGTCGAGGCGGGCGGCGGGCGGCCCGCGCTGCCCAAGCGGCGCCCGCAGGAGAACCTGGCCCCGCAGCTGGCGGCCGACCCCGCCGAGTCGGGGACGTTCGGGTCCCCGTCCGACGGCGCCTCCGCCGAGTCCCCCCTGGAGGGCGCCGAGCGGCTGGCGCGCCTTCGGCGGAACATGTCCGCGTTCCAGCAGGGGACGGACCGTGGACGGCGCGAGAGCAAGAAGAACACCCACGACACCGACAAGGACGCGTAACCGTGACGAGTACCGAAAGCGCTGAGCGCGGCAGCGGAAGCGCCGCGGGCAAGAAGGACATCGACTGGCTGCTGGACGAGTTGCTCGACCGCGCCGTGGGTTCGCGCCACGCGATCGTCCTCTCCGCTGACGGCCTGCTGATCGGCCGGTCCAAGGAACTGCTCAAGGAGGACGCCGAGCACCTGTCCGCGGTGGCCTCCGCGTTCCAGAGCCTGGCGCGGGGCACCGGTCGCCACTTCGGCGGCGGCGAGGTCCTCCAGACCGTCGTGGAGATGGAGAGCGCCTACCTCTTCGTCACCGGTGCGGGCCGCGGCGCCTGCCTGGCCGTGCTGGCCGAGGAGAGCGCGGACGTCGGCCTGATCGCCTACGAGATGAACGTCCTGGTCGACCAGGTGGGCCGGTACCTCGACACGGCGCCCCGCCACGCGGGAGCCGCCGAGGCGTCCGGGGAAGCCACACGATAGGGGGCTTGATGCAAGCGCACGACGATTTCGATCCGGGTGGTCCTCCTGACGGGCTCCCGCACCGGGGCCCCCTCTCGGGGGCCGTCGAGGGCCCCGCTGAGGGCGCCGTCGAGGGCTCCCTCGGCGGCGAGGAGGCGGGGCCCCTGGTCCGGCCGTACGTGATCGCCCAGGGACGCGACCACGCCGACGCCGTCCAGCTGGACATGATCAGCGTGGTGATCGCGGCCAAGCGGGCCCAGGTCGACGAGATGGCGCTGGAGCCGGAGCAGCTCCGCATCCTGGAGCTGTGCCGTCGTCCCCTGTCGGTCGCCGAGGTGTCCGCGCATCTGGACATCCCGGTGGCCGTCGTCAAGGTCCTGCTCAGCGACCTGCTCAACCGCGGGCTGGCCCTGGCCCGCGCCCCCTACACAGCGAAGAGCCCGGTGAGCCGGGACGTACTCCAGGCGGTTCTCGATGGCATCCAGAGACTCTGACCCGGGCCCCGAGGCCCCCGTTCCCTCCGCACTGAAGATCCTGGTCGCCGGTGGTTTCGGCGCGGGGAAGACCACCCTGGTGGGCGCGGTGAGCGAGATCGCACCGCTGAGCACCGAGGAGATGATGACCGAGGCCAGCTACGGCGTCGACGACCTCTCCGGGGTGGAGTCCAAGACCACCACCACGGTGGCGCTGGACTTCGGCCGCATCACGGTGAGCCCCGCGCTGGTGCTGTACCTGTTCGGGACTCCCGGCCAGGAACGGTTCTGGTTCATGTGGGAGGAGCTGTCCGAGGGCGCTCTGGGCGCGGTCGTCATCGCGGACACCCGCCGTCTGGAGACCTGCTTCGCGGCGGTGGACTTCTTCGAGCGGCGCGAGGTGCCGTTCGTGGTGGCGGTGAACTGTTTCGACGGGGCGCACCGGTACGAGCCGGGTGAGGTGCGTGAGGCGTTGAGCCTGAACCCCGACATCCCGGTGGTGCTGTGCGACGCCCGCGAGCGGGAGTCGGCGAAGGAGGTACTGGTGACCCTGGTGAACCGGGTGTCGGAGCAGGTCGCGGCCTGACCGGGGCCGGAGGCGACCGACACGGGCGGTACCGGTGGGGCGGGTGGAGGGGTTCCCGGAGCTCTCTTCCACCCGCCCCGCCGTGTCCGGGGACCGCCATCGCCCTTGTACACGTGTAGGTTCCAGGTAAAGTGCGGGGCGGCGCGGGGCCCTCGGGTCCGTGCGCGGAGGAGACCGGGGCACACGCCCCGGGCGGTCCAGGACGAAGGTGGAGTTCCATGCAGCGTTTCCATTGGCGCGACGAGATCCGCGGCCTGGACGCCGAGGCCGACTGTGAACGCATCGTGCGCATCCTGGGCACGCTGGAGTTCCCGTGGGACCTGGAACAGTCCCTGGGGCTGGCCCTGTACCGCACCTACGCGGTCCCGTCCATCGGCGAGCTGCTGGGCGGCACCCGCGAGTTCACGGAGCGCACCCAGCACCGCTACGACGACACCGCGCTGATCCTCAACGACATCATGGAGCACGGCTTCGGTCCGGGCCGCGGACGCGACGCGCTGCGCCGCATGAACCAGATGCACCGCTCCTACGACATCAGCAACGACGACTACCGGTACGTGCTGAGCACCTTCGTCGTGATGCCGGTGCGCTGGCTCAACGACTACGGCTACGGCTGGCGTCCGCTGAGCGACCACGAGATCGCGGCCAGCACGAACTACTACCGCAAGCTCGGCGCGCACATGGGGATCAAGGACATCCCCGAGACCTACGCCGAGTTCCGCGAGCTGATGGACTCCTACGAGGCGGAGCACTTCGCCTTCACCGAGGGCGGCCGCGCCGTCTCGGACGCCACGCTCGCCCTCATGGTGGACTTCTACCCGGCGTGGCAGCGCCCCGTGGTGCGCCCCTTCACCCGGGCCCTGCTGGACCCGTCGCTGATCCGCGCCTTCGGCTACGAGGAGCCCTCCGCGTTCTGGCGCAGGGCGGGCGACCTCGCGCTGCGGACGCGGGCGCGGGTCGTACGGAGGATGCGGCCGCGCCGGGAACCGCGCTGGGCCCGGATGAGCGCCAACATCCGCAGCTACCCGGACGGCTACGAGCCGGACCGCATCGGCACCTTCCCGAAGGGCTGCCCGGTCCCCCACGGCATGGCGACCCGCGACGTGCCCGAGACGGGCGCGCGGGTTCCCGCCCCCGGTCAGGCGCTCGCCCCGGAGCCCCGCGCGTCCGAGGACGCCCCCGCTCCTCCCGCCGGGGGCACCGACGCGGGCGGCGCCTCCGAGGCCGCTGCTCCCGAAACGGGTGCCGAGCGGGCCGTCGCCGAGCCGACCGAGCGCTGACCTCCACGGTCCGGGTCGCGCCCTAGCGGCCCCGCCCCGGACCGTGGAGGCGCAGGAAGGCGTCCACCCCGGAGCGGACCACGGCGATCCGTTCCTCGTCCGAGAGCGGCAGCGCGCCGAAGAACGACCGGCTGTTGGCGGGGCCGCGCACCAGGGCCAGGTAGTGTTCCGCGGCCCCGCCCTCCCCGCCCTCGGCGATCTCCAGCAACCCCCGGTCCGCCAGGGTCCGCAGGTGCGCGGCGAGCGCGCCCACCACCAGTTCGGAGCCGCTGTCCGACCAGGCCCTCGCGGCCTCGGGGAAGTGCGTGGCCTCACCGATGAGCAGCCGGACCAGGGCGGTGTGTCCGGCGCGGCGGCCGCGTGGGGACAGCCACTCGTCCTCGAAGGCCACCAGTGCGGCCCGGGCGTCGGTCGCCGGACCCAGGTGGCGGCCGGTGGCTTCGGCGTGGTCGGCCGCCAGCGTGGCACTGCTCTGCGTGACGATGGTCAGGAACAACCGCTGCTTGTCCGCGAAGTGGTTGTAGATGGTGCGTTTGGAGACCCCGGCGTCGGCGGCGATGGCGTCGACGCTGGCCCGCGCGTAGCCCTCCCTCAGGAAGACGCGCAGGGCGGCCTCCGTGATGGCCTCGCGTTTGGCGGGGGACCGGCGGTCGCGCCCGTCCCCGCAGGTCTCGGTCATTCCTCGTCCTCCGCTCTCGGGTCCGCGCCGATCGGGCAAGCCCCGTTCCGTCGCGAAACTGCACCGTGTAGTTTACCTTCTATGGCGAAGCACGACCCCCACCCCGAGTCCGCTGTGTCCGCCGACCCCGCCGTGCCCGTTCCCGCGAACACCCCGGTCACCGGGTCGGCACCGGCGCCGACAACCCCCGAGACGGCACCGCACCGACTCGACGGTCCGCTGGTCAAGCTGGCCGCCGTCCTGTTGGTCGGGTCGATGGCCGCCCTGCTCGACACCACGATCGTCAACGTGGCCGTGGACCACCTCTCCCGGGCCCTGGACGCACCGGTGTCCACGGCGCAGTGGGTGGCCAGCGCCTACCTGTTCTCCACCGCCGCCGTCATCCCGGTCACCGGCTGGGCGATCGACCGCTACGGGCAGCGGGCCAGCTGGATCACCGCGCTCGCGCTCTTCGGCGCGGGGTCGCTGCTCTGCTCCGCCGCCTGGTCCATCGAGAGCCTGATACTCTTCCGCGTCCTCACCGGTCTGGGCAGCGGCATGGTCCTGCCCCTGGTCATGACGATCCTCGTGCAGGCCGCCGGGCCGCAGCGCCTCGGCCGGGCGATCGGCCTGATCAGCGTGCCGATCCAGCTGGCGCCCGCGCTGGGCCCGGTGCTGGGCGGGATCGTCCTGGACACCCTGGGGTGGCGGTGGATCTTCGTGATCTCGGTGCCGTTCGTCCTGCTCGCGATCGCCCTCGCCGTGCGCGGTGTGCCCAAGGGCAGCCCTCGGGCCACCGAACGGCTCGACCTGGTCGGCCTGCTACTGCTCTCACCCGGGATCGCGACCCTGCTCTACGGGTTGTCCGTCCTGGGGAGCACGCCGCTGGCCCCGGTGTTCGCCGGTGCGGGGCTGCTGCTCATCGTCGGGTTCGTGGCGCACGCGCTGCGCGCTCGGCCCGGCGGCCCGCCGCCCGTGATCGACCTGCGCCTGTTCCGGGACCTGCTGTTCCGGTTGGGCGCGCTGCTGATGTTCGTGTTCGGGATCTGCGTGTGGGCGGGGATGTTCCTGCTCCCGCTGTTCTTCCAGCAGGTCCAGGGCACCTCGGCGATGACCGCCGGTCTGCTGATGGCGCCGATGGCCGCCGGGGTGGCCGTGGTGAACCTGTTCATGGGATCGGTGGCCGACCGGGTGGGCCCGCGCTACCTGGTGGTGGGCGGCCTCCTCGTGGGCGCCGCCGCGACCGCGCCGTTCGTCGTCGCGGGGCCCGACACCTCCCCGACCCTGTTGGCCACGGCGATGTTCGTGCGCGGGCTGGGACTGGGCGCCGCGATGGTGCCGATGCTGGCCACCGCCTACCGGGGACTGCCCTCGGACAAGGTGCCCCGGGCCAGTAGCGCCCTGAACGTCACCCAGCGGTTGGGGGCCGCGATCGGCACCGCCGTCCTGGCCCTGCTGCTGGCCTCACTGCTGGCCGACGCCGCGCGGCCCGAGACCGCCTTCCAGGCCACCTTCGGCTGGATGACCGGGCTGACGGCGGTGGCGATCGTGCCCGCGCTGTTCCTGCCCAGCTCCCGGCCCGACCTCACCGGGCGGTCCGGCTCCGGGGGCTAGAACCCGTCCGTCGGCGGTGCCGTAGGTGGCGCGGCGCACCACGGTCTCGAACGGCCCCCGGTACCCGGACCGGCGCATGAGCTCCGACAGCACGACGGTGGCCAGCCAGACGCCGGTGGCCAGCAGGGCGGTGGTCGTCACGGTGAGTGTTCCGGACAGGTCCAGGAGGAACGGTGTGAACACCACCGCCCACACCGGCGACTGGGCGAGGTAGCAGGTCATGGAGCGCTGACCGGTCGCCGCCAGGGCGGTCACCACCGGTCCGGGCCGGGGACGGGACTCGATCCGCATCGCGACCAGGGCGATCAGCGCGGCGTAGCCGAGTCCGCCCGCGACGCCGCTCGTCGCGTGCAGTGCGCCCAGGACCGCCTGGTCCGCTGCCGGGGGCACCGGAACCACGCCCGCGACGGCCCGCGCCAGGGGTTGGGCGCCCAGGACGGCCGCCACCGGACCCAGCACGGCCGTCGCGACGAGGAGACCCCTGCGCGTCCCCTCCCGTTCCAGGAGGCGGCGGCGTCCGGCCCAGAGGCCGAGCAGGAACGGCGCGGCGAACCCGAGGGGGCCCGCCAGGGCGACGAGCACCACCGCGAACGCGCGGTCGGTGAGCATCGGCACCGGGCCGGTCGGCAGGAGCACCGGGTCCGGGCCCTCGGACGTGAACGGCCCCGCGTCCGGCAGGGCGGTCAGGGGGAGGAGCGCGGCGGCCGCGACCAGCAGCCAGCGGTCCCTCCAGAACACGGCGAAGGAGCCGAGCAGCAACAGCACGCCGTACATCGCGAGGATGTCCCCCGCGTAGAACAGGAATCCGTCCACGACGCCGACGGCGACGAGCACGGCGGCGCGCCGCCACAGCAGAGCGCGGGTGGCCGTCCGGCCCCCGTTGGGGTTACGGGCGACCAGGAGGGCGACCCCGTACCCGAAGAGCAGGCCGAACATGGGGAAGGCGCGGCCGTCGACGAAGGTGGCGATCCCCCAGGCGACCGCCCGGTCCGGGGTTGCGCCGTCGAGCGGGAACCCGCCGAGGTGGGAGTCGCCGCGCAGGAAGTAGTGCGAGTTGGCCAGGGCGATGCACAACAGCATCACCCCGCGCGCCAGGTCGGGGCCAAGGGCCCGGCTCCGGGCGGCCACCGGTCCCCGGGGAGTGTTCATGCCGTCAGCCTACGTCATTAATAGAGTAGGCACTACAATAATGAGGCGCTTAACTGATCCCAGGACCAGAAGGCCCCGACGAACGGAGTAACCGCGTATGCGGACGGTCAATCCCGAGAAGCACGCCGCGCGCAGGGCCGCGATCCTCGGCGCGGCGGCGGGGGTGTTCGCCGAACGGGGGTACGAGGGCGCCACCACGGCGGCGATCTGCAAGAGGGCGGGGGTGGGCTCGGGCACCCTGTTCCACTACTTCCCCGACAAGCGCACCGTGTTCCTGGCGATCGTGGCCGACGACCTCGCCGAGGCCACCGCGGCCCTGGAGCGGATCGACCGCTCCGACCCCGCCGCAGCGCTGGACGCGGTCCTCGACCTGCTCACGGCGGATCTGGGCGATCCGACCGCCCCCGGTCTGGCCGCCGCCATGATCCAGCTGGCCCAGCGCGACCCGGAGTTCGCCGCCACCGTCACCGCCAGGGACGAGAGCACACGGACCGTCCTCACCGATCTGGTAGCCGCGGGCCGGGAGTCGGGAGTGCTCACCGCGGACGTCGAGCCCCGCCGTGCCGCGCGGTGGATCGTCGCGCTCACCGACGCCGGGTACCTGATCAGTGACGACGATGGGTTCGATGCGGAACGGGACGGCGCCGAGCTGCGCCGGATCGTGGCCTCCTACCTCGGCCGCCGGGGGGACGGGGCGCGTTAGCGTCCGAGGCGGCGCCACACCGGCCGAACCGCCGGATGGAGTGTCACTCCCCGAAGGCGTCGTACCGGTACTCCTGGTGGCCCATGAAGAAGGCGTCGGGCACCAGGGTGCGCAACCCGTCCTCGCCGGTCACCTCGCTGGACCGTTGGACCGTCGGGGCGCCCCCGTTCACACGCCAGGTCAGGTGGACCCGTGCCGGTTCGAAGCGCTCGCGCACCGGGTTCCGCTCCAGGTGCGCGTGGACCCGGTCCCAGGGGAAGGCGTCGGCGAGGGCGGCCAGCAGCCGGGCCACGGCCACGGCCGTCTTCCCGTCGATCGCCTCGAGCGCGGGCACCATCGCGATCAGGTACCTTCCGTCCACGTACCAGGCGGGGAAGTCGGCGTCCACGGTGGAGCGGTGGACCTTCGGGACGGACATCAGCAGGGCGGCGAACTCCTCGTCCTCGTGACTCAGGGTCGGCGGACCGGGGAACAGGTCCGCCTGCCGCCACGTCAGCGCGGACAGGGTCAGGGGGAGCGCGACGGGCAGGGTCAACCGCCACACCGTGAGCCCGCCTTCGGGGCCGGACACATTCCTGATCTCGGGGACGTCGAAGAGCGCGAACCGGTACCGGTCGGCCCAGCCCTCCAGAACCCCCGACACCTCGTGCTGGGCGGAGAGCGTGGCCGCCGTCCACGACGCGTTGGGCCACCCCGCCGGAACCGTCTGTTCGATCCGGCCGAACCCGAGGGCGAGTTCGGCCGAGGATTCCGTGTAGGAGAGTCCCTGCTGGGCCGCGACGGCACGCCGGTCCTCCCACGCTCTGCGCCGTATCCGAGCCTTCCGAGCCTGGATCACGAGACCGAGCACCACGCACACCACGACGAACGCTCCGACACCGGTGAGCAGGCTCCATCCCAGGCCCCAGCCCAGGGCGACCCTGGCGGCGGCGAAGGCCGCCCCCACCAGCGCGAGACCGCCGATCCCGCATGCGGGGACGACCAGCCACGGCACCCAGTAGGACGCCACGAGTAGCGGCACCGCGACGATCACCGCGGCCAGCACGAAGGACGCGTACAGGGGGGCGCCCGGTTCGTACAGGGCAAGACCCAGGGCGATGACGGAGATGACGGCGATCCCGGTCGAGAGACGCTGGATCAGAGGCCACATCGGATGCATGTCGGGTTCTCCCTCCGCAGAACTCCCAGGAGGGATTGCATCAGACGGAGGTCTCCCCCGTCCGCCGCTGGCCGCATCCGGCCACCGCGCCCCTCAGCGCCCGAGGCGGCGCCACACCGGCCGGGGCAGCAGGCGCATCCCGGCGAACAGGGGTCCGAGCACACGCGGAGCCCACACGGTGGTGGCGCCGCCGCGCAGCCCCCGGGAGACCGCGTCGGCCACCTGGCCGGGGGTGGCGGGGAAGGGCGCCCGGTCCACGTGCCGCGACATCCGTGTCGCCACGTACCCCGGCCGCACCACCAGCACCCGCGCCCCGGAACCGTGCAGGGAGTCGGCCAGTCCCTGGGCGAATCCGTCCAGCCCGGCCTTGGCCGAGCCGTACACGAAGTTGGCGCGTCGCACCCGCACCCCGGCCGCGGACGACAGCACCACCAGGGCCCCGTGGCCCTGCTCGCGCAGGCGGGAGGCGACGGCGAGCCCCACGGACACGTGTCCGGTGTAGTTCACGGCGGCCGCTCGGGCGGCGGCGACGGGGTTCGCGTCGAACTCGGCCTGCGCCCCCAGCACGCCGAAGGCGTCCACGACCACGTCCAGGTCGCCCACCAGCGCCACGGCCGCCGCCACGGTGGCGGCGTGGGTGTCGGGTGCCTCGGCGTCGAACTCCAGCGAGTGCGCGGTGGCGCCCAGCGCGCCGAGGGCCTCCGGTGGCTCCGCCACCCCGCCCCGGGCCGCCAGCACCACCTCGCGGGCGCCCTCACGGACCAGCCGTTCGACGACGGCCAGACCGATCTCGCTGCGTCCGCCGAGCAGCAGGACGGTGCGTACGCCTCCCAGCGAGTCACGCATGGTCGGGTCCTCTCGAGTGGGTGTGTGAGCGGTTCAGACCAGGCGCAGGCGCCGGGCCAGGTCGGAGACGAGGACACCGTCCGGATCGGCCCTGGACCGGGCGGCCCGCCAGGCGGGGAGCTCCGGATACATGGCGTGCACGGTCTCGGCCCGGGCCCGGCTGTCCTTGGCCAGGTACACGCGGCCGCCCGCCGCCAGGACGCGCTGGTCGAACCCGTCCAGCAGGCGGGCCAGGCCGGGTGTCCCCGCGGGCAGGTCGAGGGCCAGGGTCCAGCCGGGGAGCGGGAACGACAGCGGCCCGGGGGTGGGGGCGCCCATCCGCTTCAGGACGGCCAGGAAGGACGGGGCCCCCGCGCGGGCCAGACCCTCCGCCACGGCACGCAGGGTGTCCTCCTCACCGAAGGGGACGACGAACTGGTACTGGACGAACCCGCGCGGCCCGTACATCCGGTTCCAGCCCCGCACCGCGTCCAACGGGTGGAAGAACCCGCCGAGCGGCTGGGCACGGCCCCGTTCCCGCCTGGGCGCCGCACGGTGGCGGGCGGCGTTGAAGGCGGCTGCCGACCACCGGTTGAGCAACCCCGGCGGAGCCCAGGGGGGCGCGGCCAGTGCGGCCGGAGGACGGTGCCGGAGGGGGGCGCGGCGCAGGGGCGCGGGAAGGTCGGCCGCCCGCGCGTGGCGGGCCCGGGTGAGCACTCCGCGGCCCAGGGAACCGCCCCGGGCCAGGAGGTCGACCCAGCAGACCGCGTACGGGCGGGTGTGGTCGGTGCGCTCCATCAGCGCGAGGGTGGCGTCGAGGTCGGCGGTGCGGTCGGTGTCCACCAGGGCGTGGGCGGTCTCCACCGGGAACACGCCGAGGGTGGCCTCGGTGACCACCCCGGTCAGGCCCATCCCCCCGACGGTCGCCCAGAAGAGCTCCGGGTCCGGACCGTCGGGCCCGAGCCTTCGCAGGTCGCCGGTCGGGGTGAGCAGTGTGAGCGAGCGCACGTGCGCGCCGAGGGAGGAGTCCGCGTGGTGGTTCTTGCCGTGGACGTCGGCGGCGATCGCGCCGCCGAGGGTGACGTGCCCGGTCCCGGGGACGGCGGGAACGACGTACCCGTGGCGCAGCAGGTGCGTGAGGATCGCCCCCATGCTGGTCCCGGCGGGAGCGGTGAACTCTCCGCGCCGGACGTTCAGGCGGGGCGGGCCCGCGAGCCCCGTGCAGTCGAGCACGGTTCCGCCCGCGGCCTGTGCGGCGTCCCCGTAGGAGCGGCCCAGTCCGCGAGGGAGCGCGCCGCGCGGCCCGGCGTCGGCCAGCGCTCGTGCGGCCTCCTGGACGGTACGCGGTCGCACCACACGGGCGGCGGTGGGGGCGGTGCGGCCCCAGCCGGTCAGAAGGGTCGGGCGGCTCACAGGTAGATCCCCAGTCCGACCAGGAGGGCGAGGGCGGCGAGGGTCAGCTGGAGCGGGCGGTCCCGCAGCGCGATCTCCTCGGGTTCCTCGCCCGCGCCCCGGTCCACGAGAAGGTTGTAGCGCAGCACGAACATGATGAACGGAACGATACTGACGGCGTGGAACACGGAGCGCGGACCGCCGTCCTGTTCCAGTGCCCAGAGGCAGTAGGTGACGATCATGGCTCCGGAGGCCATGATCCGCACGTGCGCCAGGTAGCCGGAGGTGTACCCCCGCAGCGCCGTCCGGGTGGGGCGGTCGGCGGCGCCCGCCTCCGTGGTGACGCGCAGTTCGGCCTCGCGTTTTCCGACCACCACCAGGAGTGCGGCCAGCGCCACCACGATGACGAACCACGACGTCAGCGGGACGCCGACCACGACCCCGCCCGCCATGGCGCGCAGCATGTGGCAGGAGGCGACCGCCACCAGGTCGCAGACGACGATGTCCTTGAGCAGGTGTGTGTAGGCCAGGGTGAGCACCGCGTACCCGGTGAGCACCAGTGTGAACCCGGGCCTGCCCAGGGCCAGGGAGGCCAGCGGCGCGGCGGTGACGAACAGCGCCCCCGCCACCCGGGCGATCGGGACGGGGAGCTCCCCCGAGGCGACCGGGCGGTGGCGCTTGCGCGGGTGTGCGCGGTCCAGGTCGGCGTCGCGTACGTCGTTGAGGAGGTAGGTGCCGCTGGCGGCCAGGCAGAAGAGGGCGAAGGCGGCGGCGCAGAGCAGCAGGGAACGGGGGTCGGCCAGCGCACCGGCGGTGGCCGGGGCGGCGAACACCAGGAGGTTCTTCGGCCACTGGCGCGGGCGGCTGGCCCGGACGAGGGCCCTGCCCCGGGTCAGGGCGCCGGTGCGGTGCATGCGCCCCTCCCGGTGGACGTGGAGAACGTGGCGGCCGGACCGCCCGTGGGGGGCGGGCGGTCCGGCCGGTGCTGCCAGCGGCGCGGTCACGGGTGCGGCCGGCGGGTGGGGCCTCGCGGGCGCCAGGGTCAGGCGGCGCGGGGGGCGGCCCCGGTGCGGGGGCGGGGTACGGGGGTGTCAGCCGTGGTTCTGGGTGCGGCGGCCGGTGACCAGCAGGACCACCGCGATGCCGAGGAAGCCGGCGCCGAGCACCAGCGCGCCGATGGGAAGCGTGGTGTGCAGCAGGGGCAGGACGGTGCGGCCCTGCTCCGAGTTCTCGAGGGCGGCGGCGCGGGTGACGTCGTCGAACCGGAGTTCGCCGCTGAGCAGGGTGAGGACCTCCTCGCCGTCGACCACGACGACGCGGTGGTGCTGCTCACTCATGTCGATGGGGGTACCGGTGACCGGCTCGATCCAGTAGGTGCGGACGATGGAGAAGGTCTCGTCTCCGACGACGTCGCCGTCACCGTCCAATCCGGCGACCGAACGCGGGATCTCGCGCTCGTCGATGACGGTCGGCTCGACGGTCTGGACGAACTTGTAGGCCTCGACGCCGTCGACCTCCTCGACGCCCTCGAACTCCATGGGGACGACTTCCTGGACGGTGGTCTCGAAGAAGTCGTAGTCGCGCTGCTCGGTGAAGAAGGGGAACTTCCACCCCTGTCCGGTCTGCTTGACGGCCTCGTCGTTGATCATGGCGTCGCAGCAGTCGACGAGCTCACCCGTGACGCGGTCGTGCCCGGCGCGGCGGTTCGTGGAGCTGATGCCGAAGTCGGTGTCGGCGTCCTTGATCCACGTGAACTGGTCCCACACCACCACGTCGTCGCTGCTGGAGGCCACGTCGGCGCGGATGGTCGAGTGCGCCTCCACGTTGGCGTCCTCGACGGGCTCGACGTCCTCGATGTTGAAGTAGGAGACCTCTCCGACGTTGACGGTGGGGTTGTAGTAGTCCAGCGGAGTCTTCATCAGGGAACTGGCCATCCACGTACGCATCATGGGTGCCAAGGCGAGACAGAAGACCCCCAGCGCGATGAGAACAACCGCAACGGTACGGCGCATGTGCCCTCCTGGGCGGATGAGAGTCAGGATCTGGAACTAGGTTCAGTTCCGGGTAGAGTACTGCCCAGTAGTGAACGACGTCACCTGGGCGTGTCTGAATTTTTATAACACGTTCTAGTAGAACGCGTTTCGGCTCCCTCCCGTTCTGGAAGGCCCCATGGCGCCCACCTCCTCCGCGCCCGAGGACCCCACCTCCGGCAGCG
Organism: Nocardiopsis sp. NPDC007018; assembly: GCF_040635075.1. Taxonomy (NCBI): domain Bacteria; kingdom Bacillati; phylum Actinomycetota; class Actinomycetes; order Streptosporangiales; family Nocardiopsidaceae; genus Nocardiopsis; species Nocardiopsis sp. NPDC007018. Next base: position 60,838 of record NZ_JBEYHA010000004.1, on the reverse strand, counting down.
CCCGAACCACCACCGCCGACCCCTCGCTCCTGCTGCCGCAGGTGAGCGGGCGGCACCACGCGCTCGACGGAGTCCGGGGCCTGGCCTGCCTCATGGTCCTGGCGGTCCACGTGTCCACGGAGACCGGCGACTCCCTGACCCCCGGACCGGTGGGCGCTCTGCTCAGTGCCGCCGCCCTGGCGGTACCGCTGTTCTTCGCCCTCTCCGGCGTGCTGCTGTACCGCCCCTGGGCACGGGCGGCGCTCGACGGGACCCGGGGCCCCGACACCCGCTCCTACCTGTGGCGGCGCGTCATGCGCGTCTTCCCCGCCTACTGGGTGGTGGCCGTCGCCGCCCTGCTGCTCTACGCGGGCGACCACCTCACCTCCGTCCGCCACTGGGCCGAGGTGCTCACGCTGACCTTCCCCTTCAACACCAGCCCCCACTGGACGGGCCCCGGCCCCGAGGGACTCGGGCAGATGTGGAGCCTGTCCGTGGAGGTGGCCTTCTACCTCTCCCTCCCGCTCTTCGCGGTCTTCCTCGGCCTGTGGGCCAAGGGCGGGGCGACCGTGGACGCGCGCGGCCGCAGGCTCATCGGCGGGCTGGTCGTCATCACGGTGCTCTCCTACCTCGCGCTGGTCCCGCAGTACTATCCCGAGCCCCGCGAGATCATGCACTCGTGGCTGCCGCGCTGCATGGGGATGTTCGCGGTCGGGATGGCGCTGGCCACCCTCTCCGAGTGGGCCTGGCGGGAGAGCGGCCCCGACGGGCCGGTCCGCCGGTTCTGCCGCACCATCGGCACCTCCCCGGGGCTGTGCTGGGCGGTGGCCGCCGCCTTCTACGTCCTGGAGGCCACCCCCGCTGCCGGAGGGCGGTTCTTCGAACCGGGCAACCTGTGGGTGTCCGTCATCGAGTCGACCACCAGCCTCGGGTTCGCGTTCTTCGTGGTGGCCCCGGTAGCCCTGGCCCCGCCCGCTCCGGAGGGACCGCGCCGCCGACTGCGCTCCCCGTCCACCTGGACCGAGGGAGCCTGGCTCGACGGCGTGATGCGCCACCCCGTCATGGTGTTCTTCGCGCCGATCAGCTACGGCGTGTTCCTGTGGCAGTTCGTCGTCCTGTACCTGTGGCGCGACTTCACCGGCCAGGAGATCTTCACCGGGTCCTTCTGGCTGGACGTCATCCCGGTGCTGATCGGCAGTGTGGTGATGGGCAAGCTCACCTACCACCTGGTGGAGGAGCCCAGTCGGCGCTGGTCGCGACGGTTTCTCCCCGCCCGGAGGCACTGACCGGGCCCGCCCTCAGCCCCGGCCGCCACCGGTCCGCGACCCCTGGCCGCCCGAGGCCGCCGCCCCCGCGTCCTCGGCCTCCTCCCCCTCCTCAGCCTCGGCGCCCTCCTCCGCCACCTGGCTGGCGGGGAACAGCTGCCCCAGAGAGGCCCAGGTGACACAGGTGCCGCCAGCGTCGGTGAACAGGGTGAACGTCGTGTCCCGCTCGCTCACCGGCACGTACCAGAACCCGCCCTCCGGGGCCGCGGGGAGCTCGGTCCGCACCTCCTCCTCACCCACGACGACCACCAGGGCCGCGTCCTCCTCCGAGGTGTAGCCGATGGTCGCCACCTGCTCGATCCCGCCGACCTCCCACACGCTCCAGGACATCAGCCCGTCCCAGCTCGGCATGCACTCCTCGCCCTCCGGGGGCCGGAACGCGTTCGCCCGCGCCGTGGGAGCGGCCTCCACCAGGCGGCCCTCGTCGTCGAAGACGTAGGCGCTGTCGGACTCCTCCGGGGCGTACATCCGCGCGGCCACCTCGCGGTCGGCCAGCGGGGACAGCACGTAGGAGCTGAGCCTGCGCGGCCCGTTCCACTCCAGCACGATGTCGTCGGGGACGGCCCGGCTGTACAGGCCGGCGTCCCGGGGCACGTCGTCCAGCGAGGCCCGCACGTTGGCCAGGTACGCGCGCTGACGGTCGCCGCTGAGCGTCCCCGCGTAGGTGTGGGTGGAGTAGGCGGCCGAACCCGCGTACACGAGCGTGACCGCCGTCGCCGCCACCCACACCGCGCGGGAGGGGTACACGAGCTGGACCGGACGGCCGCTCCCCTGACCCCCCACCCACGCACGGGCGCGCTCCTCCTTCGTCGCGAGGAAGGCCAGCGCCAGGACCAGGGCGAACACCAGCGCCGCGTCCGCGACGTACCGGGGGTCCGAGCCCACCTCGCCGTACACGCCGCCCCGGGCGATCACCGTGGGGACCGCGTCCACGAACACCAGGTAGCCCGCCAGGATCACCCAGGCGCGCCAGGACGCCCGCCGCACCCACAGGCTCACCAGGACGATCACCGCGAAGACCACCCAGGCACCCACCAGGACCGGGCCGAGCGGATCGACCAGGCCGCCCGCCGGGGTGACCGGCCCCCACTCGAACGGTCCGCCCAGGGCCCCGGTCGGGAACACCTCCCCCAACATCCTGCGCACGAGGTGCGCGACCACCTCGGCGTCGGGTACCGAGGCGCCCTCGCCGCTCGTGGAAGCCCGCTGCCGGGACAGGTACAGCACCAGGTAACCCGCGCTGACACCCGCCATCGTCCACCAGTGCGCCCCGTGAGCGCGCAAGGCCCGCCCCAGGGCCGTGAGGGGGCCGCCCGGGTACAGGAACGCCACCGCAACGACCAGCAGAAGCGGGGGCAGGAAGAGCGCCTTCACCGAGAACAGCATCCCGAACACCACGGCACCCACGGCCCACCAGGAGAACAGGGGGTTGCCGGTGCGCAGGAACCGCACGGTCCACAGCAGGGAGAGCACGATGGCCAGCTGGAACGGCACCGCGTTCAGCGCCGCCGACCACCAGCCCAGGACGGGGACGGTCAACGGGGCCAGGGCGTACACCGTCAACGGGACCAGCAGCGCCCACCGGCGGCCGAACAGCTCCCACACCAAACGGAAGAAGACCAGCAGGGCGACCGCCTGGAGGAGCAGCATCGTGCCCGCAGCCGACGCCCAGTGGTAGGGGCCGAACGCGGTCTGCGCGTACACCAGGAACAGGGCTCCCGGCATGAAGTGGCCCTTGTGCAGCTCCAGCAGGTACTCCGGGGACAGGTCCTGGGCGTGCGCGGCGGCGAAGAACAGGAAGTCGTCCTCCACGAAGTAGGACGCGCTGAGCACGTACACCTTCAGTGCCAACGCCGCCAGGACGACCAGCAGTCCGGCCCGGACGATCCGGTCGCGTCCCAGTCCCCGCAGCCCGGCCAGTGTCTCCCCCAGGACGTCGCCGTAGGCGGGGTACCCGTCCGGCCGCTCCACCGCCCTGCGTACGCTGGGCTCCGCCCCGCTGCGCCCCATGGGGGAATCAGGCGACATGGGTACTCTCCCCGCCGTAGGTTGGCCAACCCGGAAAATGGGTGCCAGAATACAACACGTTCCACTTTCTTCCCTGACCGTTCTCGCAGGTCCTGATGGCCCGCGAACCCGCAACAGGAACAGGCTCCAGTTCGCCGGTTCCGTGGGTGGTCACCCGTGCCGTGGAGGTGATGCCGGTGGGGCTCGAACAGGTCCGCCGTGACTGGACCCGACTGGGTTCCACCGAACCGCTGTGGGCGGTGTGCGTCGACCCGGACAAGCGGGACGGAGGGTGGGACGACGACGAGTTCCTCGCCTCCGGCCGTGCCGAGATCGACCCGTCCGTGCGCCGCCTGGACGAGCTCGGGCTGCTGCCCGGGCGCGGACGCGTCCTCGACTTCGGGTGCGGCGCCGGGCGGCTCTCCAACGCCCTGGCAGCGCACTTCCCCGAGGTCGTCGGGGTCGACATCTCCGCGCCCATGCTCGACGAGGCCCGCCGCCTGGACCGCTCCGGGGGCCGGATCGACTTCGTGCTGAACGACCGGCCCGACCTCTCCCGGTTCGAGGACGACTCCTTCGACCTGGTCTACACCGACCTCGTGCTCCAGCACCTGCCGACCGACCTGGCCGAGGGGTACCTCCGCGAGTTCGCCCGTGTGGTGCGGCCCGGCGGAGCCCTGGTCGTGGGCGTCCCCGAGTCCGAACGGCGCACCTTCAAGGGGCTGGTGTTCCGGTACGCGCCCTGGCCCCTCGTGGCCCTGGCCCAGCGGGTGATCCTGCGCTACCCGGCACCCATGCGGATGCACACGCTGCGCACCGAACGCGTCCGCGAGCTCCTCCCCCACTGCCGGATCGCCGCCTCGGACGAGTACTGGGGCGGGGACCACTGGCGGCACCTGCGGCACTACGTCGAGGTGGGCCCGTGACCGACACCGTGCCCTTCCGGGCGACCCTGGCCCGATCGGTGGGCCTGTTCGCCGCGTTCCGCAGGGAGCAGACCGACCCGGCGTTCTTCTACGGCAAGCTGGCCCGCGACACCGTGGACCAGCTGCGCTCCTACACACCCCTGCGCGACCGGCTCGTGGTCGACGTGGGCGGTGGTCCCGGCTACTTCGCGGACGCCCTGCGCTCCGAGGGGGCGCGGTGCCTGTGCGTGGACTCGGACGCGCACGAGATGACCCTGCACGGGCGGGAGGCCGACACGCACGCCGTCCAGGGCAGCGCGCTCGACCTCCCCCTGCGCACGGGAAGCGTGGACGTGTGCTTCTCCTCGAACGTGCTGGAGCACGTGCCCGACCGCACGAGGATGGCCGACGAGATGGTGCGCGTCACCCGGCCGGGCGGACTCGTGTACCTGTCGTACACGCTCTGGCTGTCACCGTGGGGCGGGCACGAGACCTCCCCCTGGCACTACCTCGGCGGGTCCTACGCCGCCGAGCGGTTCGCCCGCCGGAACGGGCGCAGGCCCAAGAACGACTTCGGCCACACGATGTACGCCGCGCACGCCAAGGAGATGATCCGCTGGGTGCGGCGGCGCCCCGACGTGGACGTGGTGGACCTGCGGCCCCGCTACCTGCCCACGTGGACGAAACCGGTCGTCCACGTGCCGGTGCTGCGCGAGTTCGTCACCTGGAACCTGCTGATCGTCCTGCGTCGGCGCTGACCGCCCCGGCTCTGGCTCCCCGTACCCCTCCCAGCAGGGCGGCCCACTCCGAGTGGCGGAAGGCCAGGGCGCAGAGCCCCGGGTTCCTCGTGTCCCGGACCACCACGCCGAAGCGCAGGTCGGCCACTTCGACGCACTCCTTGCCGGTGGTGCTGTAGGACGACTTGCGGAACACGGGCTCTGCGAGGGCAAGGCGCATGTCAGGGCCTTTCGCTGGGGGATGGTACGCGGTACACACGCGTACTCCTGCCCATCATCACCCTCCGAAATCAGAGGCTAACGTCCTGAATACACGCCCGGCTCCGGCCAGGTCAGAGCGGGTCGAACCGACAGGAATCCACCGGACGAGCCTCGGGCAGGCCGGTCAGCCCGCCCAGGGGTCGGGCTTCGGGCCAGACGCGTCTCGGGCACCACAGGCGCCCTTGTAGTGGGCCTCGCTCACGCCGAGCACCTCGAGTTGATACCGACACAATCCGACGTTCGTCTTTGCGAACGAACACGCCGTCCTGCTTTTTTCGCCGACCACGTAGCCCTTTTGGGACAGGTATTCCCGGCATTCCATCTCCGCCTTGGTCAAGGGCTTGGCACTGACCGAGGAGGGCGAGGCGGACACCAGGGAGAACGCCAGGGGTAAGGCGATGAGCGCCGCGATGATCCTCTTCATGCAACCCGCTTTCCTAGAGTGGGACAATCCTAGGACAACGGACGCGCGGCGAGGAAGAAATGGCCCTTTCCGGCCATTGTGCATTCAGCCGCATCTAGCTTTTTCCCCACGAATGCGACAGGAGCGGACTCCTGTCCCGCTCCGCTACCCTCGCCCCTGCCCGGCGCGGGGCCGGGGGACCGACCGCCCCTCGTCCCGCTCCAACCTGGCCAGCGCGCGCTTGGGCGACCTGGCGTGCCTGCGTATCCCGGCGAAGGGGCACTCGTCGCGTTCCAGGTCGATGGTGAAGTCCCGCGACGTCCTGAGCTGGTCCAGTTCCTCCCAGGTCACCGGAGCCGCAACCGGGGCGCCGGGCCTGGCCCGGACCGCGTAGGGCACCACCGCGAGCTGGGAGGGGCCGTTGCGCAGGTAGTCCACGAACATCCGCCCGTGCCGGGCGGCCTTGCGCACCCGGGTGGTCCACTGGTCGGGCGCCCGTGCCGCCACCCGGTCGGCCACGGCCTTGGCCAGTCTGCGGACCTCCTGGTCGTCCACCTCCGGCCGCAGCGGCGAGTGGACGTGCAGCCCCCGGGAACCGGTCGTCATCACGTACGCGGCGAGGCCGAGCTCGGACAGCACCTCGCGCACGTTCCACGCGGCGTCACGGCACGCGTCGAAGGCGGCCTCGTCGCCGTCCGCCGGGTCGAGGTCGACGACCATCCGGTCGGGCAGTCCCAGCCGGGGCGTGCGCGAGGACCACGAGTGCAGGGTGATGGCGTCCTGGTCGGCGCACCACACGAGAGTGGCGGCCTCGTGGCACTCCATCATGCGCCCGGAGGAGGTCCACAGGGTGCGGACCCACCTGGGGTGCGCCGGGTGCTGGACGAGGAACCCCGGGGACTCGATCCCCTCCACGTACCGCTCCAGGGCCACCGGCCGCCCCCTGACCAGCGGCAGCATGAGCGGTGCGATCCGCGCGTAGTAGTCGGCCAGGTCGGCCTTGGTCGCCCCGTCGGGCCCGAAGAGCGGCTTGTCGGCGTGGCGGACCTCCACCTTGCGCCGTCCCGCCCGCACCGTCGTCCGCATGAAGGCCTCTTCTCAGGTCAGGGGTGTCGTGCGCGGGATCTACCCGCACAAAACCCCTGAAAACCACACCAAACCTTTCACATAGCGCAAACCACCTGCGGATTTCCCGGGAAACACCGACGCCCGACCGGAGGGGTCTCCGGTCGGGCGTCGGCGGGGATCGGCGCGGCGAAGCTACTTGCGCTTGTTGATCTCCTCGGTCAGCTGCGGAGCGACCGTGTGCAGGTCACCCACGACACCGAAGTCGGCGAGCTCGAAGATCGGCGCCTCGGGGTCCTTGTTGACCGCGACGATGTTCTTCGAGGTCTGCATACCCGCCCGGTGCTGGATCGCGCCGGAGATGCCGAGCGCGACGTACAGGTTCGGGCTGACCGTCTTACCGGTCTGACCGACCTGGAACTGGTTCGGGTACCAGCCGGAGTCGACGACGGCGCGCGAAGCACCGACGGCGGCGCCGAGGGAGTCGGCCAGGTTCTCGACGACGCTGAAGTCGTCCGAACCCACGCCGCGTCCGCCGGAGACCACGATGGCGGCCTCGGTGAGCTCGGGGCGAGCGCCCTTCTCCTGGACGACGCGCTCGACGACCTTGGCGGTCTTGGCGGCGTCGGAGATCTCGACCGCCACGGCCTCCTCGGCGGCGGCGCCCGCGGCGGCCTCCGGCACGACGGAGTTCGGGCGGACCGCGACGACCGGGACACCGGTGGTGACGCGGGCGTGGGTGACGGTGGCGCCACCGAAGACGCTGTGCTCGGTGACGACCTCGGCGGTGACGTCGACGACGTCGGTGAGCACACCGGAGCCGAGCTTCACGGCGGTGCGACCGGCGATCTCCTTGTTCTCGGCGGTGGCCGAGACGAGGATGGCGGCGGCGCCCTTCTCCTGCGCGAGCTTGGCGAGCAGCTCGGCCTTGGGCGCGACGACGTAGTCGTTCACCTCGGCCGGGGCCACGTAGACCTTCTCGGCGCCGAACTCGGCCAGCGCGGCCCGGCCCGACTCCACACCTTCGCCGACCCACACCGCGGCGGGCTCGCCGATGCGGCGCGCAGCGGTCAGCAGCTCGGTGGTGACCTTCTTGACCTGTCCGTCGACGTGGTCGACGAGGACGAGGACCTCAGCCATAATCCTTGAACCTTCCTGAGTCTCTCGCCTGACCTACACGAACTTCTTCTCGGCGAGGAAGTCGGCGGCCTTGGTGCCGCCGTCGCCCTCGTCCTTGACGATCGTGCCCGCGGCGCGCGGCGGCGCGGCGGCGAAGTCGACGGTCTCGGTGGTGGCGTTGGCCAGGCCGACCTTGCCGGTGTCGATGCCCGCGTCAGCCGCGGACTTCTTGTCGACCGGCTTCTTCTTCGCCTGCATGATCAGCTTGAAGGACGGGTAGCGGGGCTCGTTGATCTTCTCCACGACGGAGACGACCGCCGGGAGCTGAGCTTCGACGACGTCGTAGCCGTAGTCGGTCTGACGCTGGATCTTGATCGCGCCGCCGTCGACGTCGACCTTGCCGGCCAGCGTGAGCTGGGGCAGGCCGAGGTACTCGGCGAGCGCGGCGCCGACGACACCGGTGCGGGCGTCGGTGGACTCCGAACCGAGGACGACCAGGTCGAACTCCAGGGTGCCCAGGGCCTGCGCGAGCGCGTAGGCGGTCTGGATGGAGTCGGAGCCGTGCAGCGCGTCGTCGTTGACGAAGACGGCCTTGTCGGCGCCCATGGACAGGGCCTTGCGGATCGAGTCCGTGGCCTGGTCCGGGCCCATCGTGAGGATGGTGACCTCGCCGCCGTGCTTCTCCTTGAGGAGGAGCGCCTCTTCGATGGCGTATTCGTCGAGCTCGTTGATGACGCCGTCGGACGCTGCGCGGTCGAGCGTCCTGTCGTCGGCGTTGAGCTTCCGTTCGGTCGCCGTGTCCGGGACCTGCTTGACCAAAACGACAATATTCATGGCCGGTGGCCGACCTCCCTGCACTCCCATATCCGCCGTCAGGCGGGTGGGCGCTGGCGCGCCCCGATACTGCCAACAATGCCGAATGCCGTTCGGTCATTCGACGGCGGGTCCGGTGTACACGTCTACATCCGACCCGCGTGTGCTCATAACAGAGATGTTACTCGCTAGTAGCTTGAAGGCCAACCCGCCCCCCGCACACAACTGAGGCAACCCTCACCTGGATGCGCCCGACCACCGTCGCCGGGCCCGTCAGAGGCAGGCGGCCAGTGCCGACCGGGCGGGACACGGAACCCCCCGCACCCACCTTAGTGACCGGCCCCCGGCCCTCGGCGGGCACACCACCGCGAAACGGCGAACGCTCCCCCTCCCGCAGGGGAGGGAGAGCGTCCACGACGGGCCGCGTCCTAGCTGAACCAGTCCGACGGACCGCTGAGCGGACCCGTGGTCCAGATCGGTGCCGCGCTCAACCCGATGGACAGGATGAGCATGGTGAGCAGCACGACCGCGACCACCACGCCCACGTACACGTACAGGTTCGAGAACCGGGCCCGCTCCACCAGCCAGACCGCCTGGTGACGAGCCTCACGACCGCTGGGCATGATGTAGCTCAGCAGGATCATGACGAAGACGGCGAAGGCGCCCGTGTAGTTGGCCCCCTCCCCCGGCACGTCCATGATCCGCGCGTAGACCATCCCGACCAGGATGCCGCCCAGCAGGTAGATCAAGCCGAACCCGACCGTGCGCAACGCCATCCGCCCGAAGGCCCACGGGAAGCTGAGCGCCACCACCATGCTGTCGGAGCTGCGCGGGCCCCGCGTCTGGAGGCGCCGGGCGTGCTCGGCCTTGACCACGTCCAACGCACCCAGGCCGGCGATGACCACGATGCCCAGGAAGATGCCGATCCACGGGAACCACAGGGCCACACCGGCCAGCGACACCATGATCGGCACGAGCACGAGCGGGTGCATCCGCCAGTGGTCGTCGTAGTACTCGTCGTCCTCGTCCTCGTCGTAGTACTCGTCGCCCTGGCCGTCGCCGCGGAAGTAGTCGCCGACCCGGTCGCCCCGGCCGCGCCGGAACCGGCCGAGCAGACCGCCCCGCCCCTCGTCGAAGTCGTCCTCGTCGAACTCCTGCGTGTTCTTGGCGCGCCCCTCCTGGCCGACCGGGGTGAGGATGTCCTGGAAGGCGTTCGGGTCCAGCGGCGAGTTGAAGAACTGGGTGTGCGGGGAGTCCTCGGCCACCTGCGGGCGGCGGTCGGCCTCCTCCTGGTGGCGGGCGATCTCGGCCTGGCCCATCATCATGGTTCCGGCCGGGTCGTCGCTGCGGGCCAGCTCACCCGGGTCGAAGCGCTGGGTACCGAGCACGTCGTCCTGGCCGGGACGGATGCGCTCGGTGCCCTGCGGGTCGTTGAACTCGTTGGACGAGACCGGCGTGATGCGCTGGGTGCCGGGCAGGTGGGACAGGTCGTCGGTGGCCTCGTCCGGCTCGCCCCACGAGGTGGCGGCGGCCCTGCCGCCGCTGAGGTCGTCCGTGGCCTCCGCGTCCTCACCCCAACCGGAGGAACGAGCGCCGCCGAGGTCGTTGGTCGCCTCGTCGTCGGCGTTCCAGCCCGAGCCGGTGAAGGCGGGCCGACCGCCGCCGAGGTCGTTGGTCGCCTCGTCGTCGGAGCCCCAGCCGCCGGAGCCCGCGTGGTGGGTCTTCGGAGCGGAGGGGCTGGCCCACGCGCTCGCGGTGTTGGTCGGGTTGCCGCCCCGGGTGTGCGCGGGGCCCCAGCCGTCGGTGGCCCGGCTCGCGAGGTACCCGGCCGCTCCTCCGGCCACGGCACCGGCGGCACCGGCGGCGGCCGCGCCCCCGACACCGCCGCCCGCGCCCGAACCGCCGGCGTGGCCGCCCGAGGCGGCGGGGCCGGTCCCGGGGTGGGGAGCGTGCAGGGTGTGGCTGCCGGTCTGACCGGTGGGCGGCAGGCCTCCGGAGGGCTCGGTCCAGGGAAGGTCCAGGTTGAGGCGCCCGGTCTCCTCGACCAGTTCGGCGGCCGTCGGGCGCGCCGACATGTCGCGGGAGACCGCGCGGTTGACGAGCGGGCGCAGCGCCTCGTGCATCCCGTCCATGTCGATCTCGCCGTTGAGGATGCGGAAGAAGATGACCTCGAACGACCCGGCGCCGTAGGGCGGACGGCCGGTCGAGGCGAAGGCGACGGTGCCGCCCCATGCGTGCACGTCGGTGGCGGGGCCCAGGTCGGTCCCCTCGATGACCTCCGGGGACAGGTAGCTGGGGGTGCCGACGAACGTACCGGTCTGGGTCAGCTTGGCGCCGTCCACGGCGTGCGCGATGCCGAAGTCGATGACGATCGGCTCGCCGTTGGAGATGATCACGTTGCCGGGCTTGAGGTCGCGGTGGATCACGTCCACCGCGTGGATGTCCTTGATCGCCCGGGCCATACCGGTGACGAAGCGGGTCAGAGCGCGGCCGCGCAGGGGGCCGTGGTCGGTGACCGTGGCGTCCAGGGTCGGCCCGGGGATGTACTCGGTGACCACCCAGGGCAGTTCGGCCTGGGTGTCCGCGTCGATGACCTCGGCCACGTTGGGGCTCTGCACGCGGCGCATCGTCTCGACCTCACGGGCGAGCCGGGCGCGCGCGATGTGGTCACCGGCGACCTCGGGCTTGAGGACCTTCACCGCGACGAACTGGTCGGTCCGGGGGTCCTCGGCCTGGTACACCACGCCCATGCCGCCGGCGCCGATGCGGCGACGGATGACGTAGTGGCCGATGCGCTCCGGCAGCTCCTCACCCGTGGGGAAACCTGCCGACATTGCCATCGAGAACTCATCCCCTCAAAAGACCACATACCACCACGTCCAGCTTATCGGCCGGGGGGATGGGTCACCATTGGCTTGTGCGGCCCCTCCGAGGGACCCTGCGGTCGGTTCGGTCCCGCTGGAGGTGCGGGCGCCACAGGCGCCACCGGGGACTCCGAGCGGACCGCCCGTCTTCGGACGACCATTGACGAGTATGACGGAAAAACCACGCGAGCGGTTCCGCGCCCACCGTCCGGGCTGGCCGGTTCCGGACGTCTTCCCAGGGTCCCGTATCGCCACATAACGTGGCAAAAAGTCGAAGCAACGACAAAGTTATACAAAGCCTGACGCGAGTCCGGGGCGGGGCACCGGGAGGGACGCCCTGACACTACCCGCCCCGAACTGCGCGGACGACCCCCGGCCGGTTCAGCGTCCGACGAAGGTGGCCTTGCCCGGCCCCTGCTCGACGAAGCTCCGCATCCCGGCCTTCTGGTCCTCGGTGGAGAACAGACCCGAGAAGTGCAGGCGCTCGATCTCCAGACCGGTGTCCAGGTCCGTCTCCAACCCCCGGTCGATCGACTCCTTCGCGGCGGCCAGCGCCACCGCGGGACCGTCCACGTACCTCGCGACCAGGGCGACCGCGGCGGCGTAGACCTCCTCGTCGGGCACGACCTCGTCCACCAGGCCGATCTCCCGGGCCTCGTCGGCACGCACGTGACGGCCGCTGAACACGAGGTCCTTGGCCCTGGCCGGGCCGATCAGACGGGGCAGCCGCTGCGTACCGCCCGCGCCGGGGATGACACCCAGCTGGATCTCGGGCTGACCCAGTTTCGCCTTGGTGCCCGCGACCCGGAAGTCGGCGCACAGCGCCAGCTCGCAGCCGCCGCCCAGCGCGTAGCCGCTGATCGCCGCGACCACCGGCTTGGGAATGCGCGCCACGGCCGTCAACGCGTTCTGGAGGGCCCGCGAGTACTCCAACATGCCCGCGTGGGTGAGGTCGGCCATCTCCTTGATGTCGGCCCCGGCCACGAACGCCCGCTCACCGCCGTAGAGCACCACCGCACGCACGGAGGTGTCCGCGGACACGGCGGCCGCCGCCTCCGCGATCTCCCGGGTCACCGTGCCGTTCAACGCGTTCAGCGCCTTGGGACGGTCGATCCGGATGACGGCCACGCCGGGGTTCTCCGGGTCGGCCTCGACGCGCACGAACTCGCCCACGTTCTCCACCTTCTTCGCTTCGACGTCAGTGTCCGCTGCATACCTAACCACCCGCGTCAGCGGAACAGGAGCACCAGGGTCCCCAGGCGGGCCGACAGGGCGTAGGCGCAGACCAACAGCAGGACGGTCCCGGCCAACAGCAGGGTGTCGGCCGTCCGCCAACGGCTGTGCCTGGCGCGGGTGCGCGCCCCGGTACCGAAGGCGCGCGCGTCCATCGCGGTGGCCAGCAGGGTCCCGGTACGGATCGACCGCACCAGGAGCGCGAAGAGCCGCCCGAAGAAGAGCGACACGATGCGCAGGGGGTTGCGCCCGGCCTCCAGACCGCGCGCCCTGCGCGCCAGCGTGATGGTCCGCCACTGGTCGGCGAGGAGCGGGATGAGCCGCAGCGCCGCGAGTACTCCCATGGCGGGGCGTTCGGGGACCCGGAGCCGCTGGACGAGACCGTCCGCCATCTCCGTGGGATCGCTGCTGACCGCCGCGAGCAGACCGGGCAGGGCGATGGCGAGCAGGCGCACCGCCGCGCCCGCCGCGCCCTCCAGCCCCTGTTCTCCGTAGAGGTAGTTGACCGCCCCGCTGCTGAGCCCCATGAGCACGAAGGGGCCGCCCAGAACCAGGAGGGTGCGCCGGTCCACGCCGCTGAACGGGACGGTGAGGAGCACGGCGAGCAGCACGACGCCGCCGGTGACGGCGTCCACGGCGGGAATCAGCCCGATCCCAATGATCAGGGCGGCCAGCAGTTTGGCGGCCGGGTTGAGGCCGGTCAGCCAGTAGCGGGCGCCGCCCACCTCGGGGACGTCCAGGGTCAGGGTGTCCCCGCCCGCCCCGTTCGGCGCGGTGTCGTCGCGGGCGCTCACGCGTCCCCCTCTCGTGCCGTGGTGGACGCGACCGTCCCGACGCGGGTCGCGCGCCCTCCGGCCACCCGTACCTCCACGTCCGTCAGGTGCCGCAGGAGGAGCGTGTCGTGGGTGGCCATGGCCACGGCCCGCCCCTCGGCGCGCAGGACGCCGAGCAGCTCCACCAGTTCCGTCCAGGTGCGGGTGTCCTGCCCGAAGGTGGGTTCGTCCAGCACCAGCACGTCCGGGGCGTGCGAGGGGCCGGAACTCAGGGCGGTCGCCACCGACAACCGGCGCTTCTCTCCCCCCGAGAGCGTGTACGGGTGCACCTCGGCCAGACGGGTCAGACGCAGCCGTTCCATCAGCTCGCCCACCCAGGCGTCCGTCTCCGCCTCGCCCATCCCCGCGCGCAGGGGCGCGAACCGGAGTTCGTCGCGGACCGTGGCCGTGACGAACTGGTCCTCGGCGTGCTGGAACACCGTGCCCACGTGGCGGGCCAGGCGCCGGGCGGGCCAGCGTACGAGCGGACGGCGGTCGGCGGCGGCCAGCGGGCCGCGCGGCAGGACCTGTCCCCGGTGCGGGCGCGAGAGCCCGGCCAGCATGGTGAGGAGCGTGGACTTGCCCGCGCCGTTGGGTCCGGTCAGAGCGGTGGCGGTCCCGGCGGCCAGGGCGACGTTCACGTGGTCGAGTACCGTGCGCCGGGGGGCCGCGCGCACTCCCACCTGGAAGGGCGTGCGCGCGGCGACGTCGACGGTCTCCAGCAGGGGTGCTCCCCCGGGGCCGGGGGTGAGCTCGGGCACGGGCTCGTTCCCCGGAATCCACACCCCCTGGTCGGCCAACGACCGGCCGTGTTCGGCGAACACGAGGTGCGGGGCGCCGTCGGCGATCACGCCGCCGCCGGGTTCGACCACCACGACCCGGTCCACCAGGTCGACGACGTCGGCCACCCGGTGTTCGACCAGGACGAGGGTGGCCTCGGTCTCGGCGAGCAGGCGCGACAGCAGGTCGCGGACGAGCGCGGCCCCGGCCGGGTCGAGGTTGGCGGTGGGTTCGTCCAGCAGCAGCAGGCGCGGCCGCATGGCCAGCGCGCCCGCGATCACGAGACGCTGTTTCTCGCCTCCGGACAGGGCGCCGGTGGAGTGGCGGAGTCCGTAGGGGAAACCGACCTCCCCCAGGGCGCGCTCGACCCTCGGCCAGATGAGGTCCCGTTCCACCCCGAGGTTCTCCAGGCCGAAGGCGACGTCGTCCCCGGCCCGGGCCATCACCAGCTGGGTCTCGGGGTCCTGGCTGACCAGCCCGGTGCCGCCGCGACCACGGTCGGCCGGAACGCCGTCCACCAGTAGCGAGCCCTCCCGCTCCCCGCTGATGGCACCGTCCTCGCCGGTGAGTCCGGCCAGGGAGTGCAGCAGGGTGGACTTGCCCGCGCCGGAGGCGCCGAGCAGCAGGACCCGCTCCCCCGGTTCGATGATCAGGTCCACCCCGCGCAGGGCGTGGGTGCCGCGGCCGGAGTGCCTCCAGCCCCAGCCGGACAGTTCGACGCGGGCCCCGCGCGTGTCGGGTCGGGTCACGGGGTCAGCCCCGGGCCGAGGGGAAGGGGGCGAGCGCGCCCGCCCTGGCCAGCGCGGTGGTGAGCAGGCGCGCGCCCACCCCCGCGATGACGGCCGAACTCAGCACGACGATCACGCCGTAGGTGATCTGGTACTCGATCGGCCAGGTCACGTTGTAGGCGATGTTGTCGCGCACGGCCGGGGAGATCCCGGCGACCGCGGCGGCCAGCACGGCCACACCCGTGTTCCAGCGCCGGTAGGCGAAGGCGAGGAAGACCAGTTCGGGCAGCAGCCCCTGGAGGGTTCCGTCGAGGATCACCATGACCCCCCACTGGGTGCCCAGCACCGCCGAGACCGAGGCCGCGGCGATCGAGGTGAGCAGGGCCGCGCCGGGCTTCCTGATGATGAGGCCGCCGAGCACGCCGGAGATCATCCACATGCCGTAGACGACGGCCTGCCCGGGCGGGAAGGCGACGAACAGCGGCGTGGTGACCGACCAGACGATGTTCCACAGCCAGAAGACGACGCCGACCGCCACGCCGATGACGGAGGCCACGACGATGTCGACGGTGCGCCAGCTCCTGAGCCCGGCCAGGACCCCCTGGACGAAGCCGCCCGGCTCGTCGGCGGTTCCGGGCCCGGTCTCGCGGTCGCTTGCTGTACTCATAGGTGGTTGACGTCCCTTCGTCGGTGTGACGAGGGGCCGTGTGGCCAAGAGCGCCGACCGGGCGCGCGCGGAAGGCGCACACGCGGTGACGGTTTCCTACGACTTCCTTCGCTGGCATGACCCAGATCAGGTGTGTAAGGGTCTGCGGCCTGGTGCCGCACTCTCAGCGCTCACGCGCTCCCCTGTCGGATTGCCTCCATTATGGGGCAAACAGGACGAACAATGAAGTCCTTCCCGGCACACCAGCGGGGGCGCGTGCGACGGTGACCGCCGACCGCGCCCCCGACGAGGGCCTCCTCGGGCGCCGGGGGCGCCCCGAGGTCAGCAGCTCAGGTTCGACCCCGTGGTGGTCCCGAGGATCTGGGTGAAGTGCGTGAACGTGTTGATGCGGCTCTGGACCTGTTCGGGGTTGCCGCCGTTGCACTCGATGGAGCCGTTGATGGAGCGGATCGACTCACCGAAGCCGTGACCGTCGACGATGGCGGTGTGCCCCGACATCGTCCCGGCGCCGGACTGGGTGTTCCAGAACCAGAGGCCGGTCCGCCACGCGATGGCCGCGTCCTGCTCCACCAGGTACGGGTTGTTCAGCAGGTCGATGCCGAGGGCGTCACCGGCGGCCTTGTAGTTGTAGTTCCAACTCAGCTGGATCGGACCCTTGCCGTAGTAGGCGTCCTGTCCGGCCGGGCAGCCGAAGGGCTGGTTCCAGTCACAGTAGTGCGGGTAGTTGTCCTCGTTGATCTCCTTGATGTACACCAGCCCGCCGGTCTCGTGGCTGACGTTGGCCAGGAAGGCTGCGGCCTCGCGCCGCTGCACCTCGACGCTGCCGGTGTTGGTGAAGCCCGGGTAGGAGCTCAGGGCGTCGGTGAGCCCGGCGTAGGTGTAGAAGGGGTTCCGGTTCGGGAACATCTGGTTGAACTGGGCCTCGCTGACGACGAAGTCACTGGGGGCGGGCTGCTCGCCGCCCCCGCCGTCGCCGCAGGGCCCCTGGTCGGCCCAGACGTCCGACGTTCCGGGTCGCTCGTTCTGTGTCCACCACTTGGCGGTGTAGTTGCGGCCCTCGTAGGAGACCTGGCCGCCGCCGTTGTAGACGGCGGTCGGGCTCCAGCCGGTCGCGCAGACGGCCGCGGCCTGCGCGACGGTGGCGGGAAGGACGACGAGCACAGCCGCGAGCGCGCCGAGCGCGGCCAACTGGCTCAGGAGACGTCGGATCACGTGATCACACTCCTAGGGTGCGGCGCGGCGTCCGACCGCGCGCCGCGGGGGGTGACGTCACCTAAGCAAGAGTGGTCTAGACCTGTCAAGGCCTTCCGCCACGGAATGTGAGAACCGGGTGACGGTACGGACAGGGACGGCGGCCCGCCCGCGCTCTCCCGCGCGGACCCCGGCGGGGATGCCCGCCCCGGGACAGCCGTGCGGGACAGCCGTCCGGAGCCGCGGCGGCACGGGGGCACCTCCGCGAGCGGCCACCGGACGCCCTCTCGTCAGCGGGCCGCCCCACCGGCGCCCGTCAGGCGAACTCCGCGCAGTGACGCGGTGTCCGGGGGCTGGCGGCCCGAGTCAGGCGGCCAGGAGGGCTCAGGGGGGAGCGGCCCCGCGAAGGCCCCGGATGCCTCGGAGGACACTGGGCGACGGGCGGAGCGGAGCGC
Source organism: Nocardiopsis sp. NPDC007018 (assembly GCF_040635075.1). Classification (NCBI taxonomy): domain Bacteria; kingdom Bacillati; phylum Actinomycetota; class Actinomycetes; order Streptosporangiales; family Nocardiopsidaceae; genus Nocardiopsis; species Nocardiopsis sp. NPDC007018. Next base: position 43,494 of record NZ_JBEYHA010000004.1, on the reverse strand, counting down.
CTTCGTTTCAGGCCCTACGTACCGTCGTCACCTCCGGTACCGCTCATGTCCCCTTCGCCACCGGTACCGCTCGTGCCCCCGGTGCCGTCGGTACCGCCCGAGCCTTCCGTACCGCTCGTCGCGCCGGTGTCCCCCGTTCCACCCGTCTCGCCCGTACCACTTGTCTCTCCCGCCCCTTCAGTACCACTCGTCTCCCCGGTGCTACCCGTACCGCTGGTCCCACCCACACCGTCCGAACCGTCGGTCTCACCCGCGCCGTCGGTGCCCCCCATGTCACCCGTCGCGCCGGTTCCGTCCGTCTCACCGGCGCCGCCCTCGGTACCGCCCGTCCCTCCGGTGCCGCCACCGTCGTCGTCCTCGTCACCCCCGCCGCCCGGTCCGTCCCCGGCGTCGTCGCCGCCCCGCTGCTCCGGCGGCTCGGTCTTCGGGTCGCCAAAGGACTTCGGCGACCTCGCGAACGCGTCCTCGGGCAGGTGCGCGGTGGCGCCCCGCATACTCTCCTGCCAGATCGGCCCGGGCAGCGTGCCGCCGTAGACGATCCCGTAGTGGCGCCCGCCGATCGTCACGTTCTGGAGCGGGTTCTGCTCACCGCCCCGCACGTCGCCCACGACCACGGCGGAGGCGAGGTTCGGGGTGTACCCGGCGAACCAGGCGTAGGCGGCGCCGTCCGTCGTGCCGGTCTTGCCCGCCGCCGGCCGCCCCAGGTCCAGGCCGTTCGCGGTCCCCCCGTCGAAGGTTTGCTGGAGGAGGTGGTTGACCCCGTCGGCGGCGTCCCGCTCGACCCTGCGATCACACTCCGACGCGGTCTTGAGCTCCTCGTCGGTCCCGTCGACGGCCACCGAACGCACCGGCCGGGGCTCGCAGTACACACCCCGCGCGGCGAAGGTCGCGTAGGAGGCGGCCACGTTCAACGGCGACACCTCCTGGTCCCCGAGGGTGAAGGAGTTCCACACCCCGAGATCGCCGCCGTCCGCGCGGTGCACTCCGGCCCGCTCCGCCATCTCCGAGGTCTCACACAGCCCCACCCGCTTCTGGAGCTGGGCGAAGTAGGTGTTCACCGACCCCTTGGTCGCGCTGATCATGTTGTGGTCGCCGTCGTCGCTCTCCCCCGCGTTGCGCACGCTCCACGCGGCCTTGTCGTCCCCGTCGCAGTCGCTCATCCCGCTGACGGACATGTTCCTCGGCGAGGAGAAGCTGGTGCCGTACCCCATCCCCTTCTCCAGGGCCGCGGCCAGCGTGTACGTCTTGAAGGTGGACCCGGCCTGGTAGCCGGAGGTCCCGCCGTCCGCCTGGTCCACCGCGAGGTTGAGTGACGTGGTCCCGACCGCCTCGTCGTCGAGTCCGTACCGCAGGTTCTGCACGAGGCCGCGCACGCGCCCGGAACCCGGCTCGACCATGGCCTGGGCGGCGAACTTGGTGGAGTCCTCGCTCGGCACCCGCGCGTCGACGGCCTCCTGCGCGGCGTCCTGCGCGGCGGTGTCGAGCGTGGTCCGCACGGTCAGACCGCCCTGGACGATCCGCTGTTCGCGTTCCTCGGCGGTGTCCCCGATCAGTTCCGAACCGCGCAGCCAGCGCATCGTGTAGTCGCAGAAGAAGGGGTAGTCGCTCTCCGCGCAGCTGCCCCCGCGCGGGGTGGGGTCGATGCCCAGGTCCTTCGCCTTGTGGGCCTCGGCCTCCCGCGCGTCGAGCGCGTCGGTGTCGACCATGCGGTCGAGCACGAGGTCGCGGCGTTCCCGGGCGTCCTCGGGGTTGTTGAGCGGGTCGTAGAAGGAGGGGGCGCGCACCAGCCCGGCCAGCGTGGCCGACTGTCCGGGGTCGAGGTCGGCCGCGGGGACGCTGAAGTACCGCTGTGCGGCGACCTCGATGCCGTGCGCGCCCGCGCCGAAGTAGGACAGGTTGAGGTACCCCTCCAGGATCTCGTCCTTGGTGAGGCGGTCCTCGACGTCGATGGCGTAGCGCAGTTCCGAGAGTTTGCGGGTCAGGGTGCGCGCGCTGGCGCCGTCCACCTCGTCCTCGGTGTCCGCGGTCTCGATGAGGAGGTTCTTCACGTACTGCTGGGTGAGGGTCGATCCGCCCTGCATGTCGCCCTGGGCGGTGCGTGTGGCCGCGCGGAGGACACCGCGCAGGTCGAGGCCCTGGTGTTCGTAGAAACGGTCGTCCTCCACGGCGATGAGGGCCGCGCCGACCCACGGGCTGATCTGGTCGAGGCCGACCACCCGGCGTTCGCGTTCGGCGACCTCCGCGAAGGGGGTGCCGTCGTCGGCGGTGAGCAGTACCTGGGAGGACAGACTGGGGACCTCCAGGTCTCCGGGCAGGGACATGAAACCGGCCGCGGCGTCCCGGGCGACCAGCCCGACGCCGCCCACCCAGGGCATGACCAGGGCCGCGGACAGGACCCCCGCGATGATCCCGAGCCCGGACAGCCTGAGCAGCGCCTCCCGCCGGTCCCTCGGCTGGTCGTGCTTGAGGAACCCCCGGAACGCCTCCAGGAACGCGTCTCCCCGGTTCGACTCCGCCACGTCGCCCCCCTCCGGCCGTGTGCTGCCCGTGCGTCACACGGCACGAACTCTGCGTGGCCCAGACTCTCAGCCGTCGCGCAAAGGGAAGTCCGCCAAAGCAGGAGAGTTAGCGAAAAACTTCTCAAATGCATGGCAAAGCTGACAGATGCCTCATTGTTCACAAACCATGACAGGGGATCACGACACCCGGACGACCGGAACACCGCCCCACGACTGGTCGGCGCATTCCAACATCCCTACCCGGGCCGAACACACCTCCAACATGAGCCCCGAATGCTACGAATTTTCGTGATGGGGAATACGAAAACAACCACAGAGACGCCGGAATCGCTTGCCATATTTTGTCCGCAATGCCGATACCCACGAGGGGAAACGCGGCAATTACCGGACCTTGCCCCCGGCGCGAGATGTGACGAGGATCACTGTTGGCCTGCGGCCCTGGCACTCAGACAAACCCCACGTGAGGACGGACGATGGACAGCGGCGGGCACCCAAGCCGCAATCCGGACAGTTCTCGATCCGGACCTTCGTTGATCCCGCCATTCCTTGAAACACACTCCTGCTTTCCTCTTTCCCGGCGCGGGCCCTTTCCGCGCTGTGCCACAACGCCCGAACCACGACAATTACGGTGTAGCCAGTGATCGGACGCCTGCCCATCCTCGACATCACTCCCGACAACGACCTCGGCCCGGTGAAAGCCGTTCCCGGAGAACGCTTCACCGTGGGAGCCACCGTGATCCGAGAGGGACACGACTCCCTCGCGGCCGGTGTCGTCGTCCACTCGCCCCGGGGCCGCCGCGAGGCGCTGGTCCCCATGCGGGAACGCGCCCCGGGAACCGACCGGTACGAGGCGCAGATCAGCCTCCCCGGCGAGGGCGACTGGTCGTTCTCGGTGGAGTCGTGGACCGACCCCTTCACCACATGGCTGCACGTCGCGCGCGTGAAGCTCCCCCTGGACACCGACACCGCCCTGGTCCTGGAGGAGGGCGCGCTCCTCCTCGCTCGGGCCGCGCGCCGCACCCCCCGTACACCCGCGCTGAACGCTGCCGCCAAGGTGCTGCGCGACACCTCCCTCCCTCCGATGGAACGCTTCGGGACGGCCGTCACCGACGAGGTCGTCGAGGAGATGGAACGCCGCCCCCTGCGCGAACTCGTCACCCGGTCCCCGCGCACCAGGGTGGTCGTCCACCGCGAGCGCGCGCTCTTCGGCTCCTGGTACGAGTTCTTCCCCCGCTCCGAGGGCGCGCAGGTCGACACCGCCCCCGGCCAGGAGGCCTCCGGCACGCTGGCCACCGCGGCCAAGCGGCTGCCCGCCATCGCCGACATGGGCTTCGACGTCGTCTACCTCCCGCCGATCCACCCGGTCGGGCACGCACACCGCAAGGGGCGCAACAACACCCTCCAGGCCGGGCCGGGCGACCCCGGCTCCGTGTGGGCGATCGGCTCCGCCGACGGCGGCCACGACGCCGTCCACCCCGACCTGGGCACCCTCGCCGACTTCGACGCCTTCGTCGCCGAGGCCGACGAGCACGGCCTGGAGATCGCCCTCGACCTCGCCCTCCAGTGCTCCCCCGACCACCCCTGGGTGACCGAGCACCCCGAGTGGTTCAGCACGCGCGCGGACGGGTCCATCGCCTACGCCGAGAACCCTCCCAAGAAGTACCAGGACATCTACCCGCTCTGCTTCGACCACGACTTCGAGGGCCTCTACAAGGAGTGCCTCCGGGTGGTCCGGCACTGGATCGGCCACGGCGTGCGGATCTTCCGTGTCGACAACCCGCACACCAAACCCGTCGCCTTCTGGGAGCGGCTGCTCGGCGACGTCGCCAAGAGCGACCCGGACGTGCTCTTCCTCGCCGAGGCGTTCACCCGCCCGGCCATGATGCGCACCCTCGCCAAGGTCGGCTTCCACCAGTCGTACACCTACTTCACCTGGCGCAACGGCAAGGACGAGCTCACCGAGTACCTGACCGAACTCAGCCAGGAGACCGCGCACTACCTGCGGCCCAACCTCTTCACCAACACCCCGGACATCCTCAACGCCTACCTCCAGGAGGGCGGCCGCCCCGCCTTCGAGGCGCGCGCGGTACTCGCCGCGCTGCTCTCGCCCACCTGGGGCGTCTACTCGGGCTTCGAGCTGTGCGAGAACACCCCCGCCGCGCCCGGGAGCGAGGAGTACCTCGACTCCGAGAAGTTCCAGTACCGCCCCCGCGACTGGGCCGCCGCCGACGCCGCCGGAACCACCATCGCCCCGCTGCTCACCCGGTTGAACGAGCTGCGCCGCGCCCACCCCGCCCTGCGCGAACTGCGCAACCTGCGGTTCCACCACGTGGACCGGCCCGAACTGGTGTGTTTCTCCAAGCGCCGACCGGGTGGCCCCGGTGAGCCCGACGACGTCGTCATCGCCGTCGTCAACCTCGACCCGCACCACGCCCGCGAAGCCACGGTGCACCTGGACCCGCCGTCGATCGGCCGCACACGAGAGGAGGAGTTCAGGGTGACCGACGAACTGACCGGACGCGCCTACACCTGGCGGGCGGACAACTACGTCCGCCTCGACCCGGCGACCGGACCCGCGCACGTCTTCACCGTCCACGGCAGATGACGGCCCCAGACGGGCGGGGCCGCCACCCGGGCCGGGTGGCCTCCCCTCCCACGTGCGCAACGCGTGTTGATCCGACGTCGAACTTTCTTGGTGGGGAGCAGTAGATGAGCAACGACGAGCCCGGACCCGTCGTCCACGAGCACACCGAACACGGTCCGCTCGCCCCGGCCACCGGGGCCGCCACCGGCCCGCTCATGTCCACGGGCGGCGCCAGTGATCCCCACTGGTTCAAGCACGCCGTCTTCTACGAGGTGCTCGCGCGCGGGTTCTTCGACTCCAACGGCGACGGCACCGGCGACCTCACGGGCCTCGTACGGAAGCTGGACTACCTCCAGTGGCTGGGCATCGACTGCATGTGGCTGCTGCCCATGTACGAGTCGCCCCTGCGCGACGGCGGCTACGACATCTCCGACTACTTCAAGATCCTCCCCGAGTTCGGCACCACCGCCGACTTCGTGGAGCTCCTGGACGAGGCCCACCGCCGGGGCATCCGGGTCATCACCGACCTGGTCATGAACCACACCAGCGACCAGCACCCCTGGTTCAAGGCCTCCCGTGAGGACCCCGACGGCCCCTTCGGCGACTTCTACGTGTGGTCGGACACCGACGAGCCCTACGACGAGGCGCGCGTCATCTTCGTCGACACCGAGACCTCCAACTGGACCTACGACGAGGCGCGCGGCCAGTACTACTGGCACCGCTTCTTCTCCCACCAGCCGGACCTCAACTTCGAGAACCCGGCGGTTCAGGAGGCGATCCTGGAGGTGCTGCGCTACTGGTTGGACCTCGGCATCGACGGGTTCCGCCTGGACGCCGTGCCGTACCTGTACGAGCGCGAGGGCACCAACTGCGAGAACCTCAAGGAGACCCACGAGTTCCTCAAGCGGGTGCGCGCCGAGGTGGACCGCCTCTACCCGGACCGGGTGCTGCTGAGCGAGGCCAACCAGTGGCCGTCGGAGGTCGTCGACTACTTCGGGGACTTCGCGTCCGGCGGCGACGAGTGCCACATGAACTTCCACTTCCCGCTGATGCCGCGCATGTTCATGGCGGTGCGGCAGGAACAGCGGTTCCCGATCTCGGAGATCCTCGCCCAGACCCCGGAGATCCCCCGCAACTGCCAGTGGGCGATCTTCCTGCGCAACCACGACGAGCTGACCCTGGAGATGGTCACCGACGAGGAGCGCGACTACATGTACTCCGAGTACGCCAAGGAACCCCGCATGCGCGCGAACGTGGGGATCAGGCGGCGGCTCGCGCCCCTCCTGGACAACGACCGGAACCAGATCCAGCTCTTCACCGCGCTGTTGCTGTCCCTTCCCGGGTCGCCGGTCCTGTACTACGGCGACGAGATCGGGATGGGAGACAACATCTGGCTGGGCGACCGCGACGCGGTCCGCACCCCCATGCAGTGGAGCTCCGACCGCAACGCGGGCTTCTCCAAGGGTGACCCGGCCCGTCTGTACCTGCCCCTGATCATGGACCCGGTGTACGGGTACCAGGCGGTCAACGTGGAGTCCCAGCGCGAGAACCCGGGTTCGCTGCTGAACTGGACCCGCCGGATGATCCAGATCCGCAAGCGCCACCCGGTGTTCGGCACCGGCGCGTTCACCGAACTCGACGCCACCAACCCGAGCGTGCTGGCGTTCATCCGCGAGCACGGTGACGACCGCATGCTGTGCGTGAACAACCTGTCCCGCCACCCGCAGCCCGTGGAGCTCGACCTGTCCCGTTACGCGGGGGTCAGCCCGGTCGAGTGCGTGGGCGGGACGGCGTTCCCCGAGATCGGCGAACTGCCGTACCTGCTGACCCTGCCCGGGCACGGCTTCTACTGGTTCCAGCTCCCGGCCGCCGCGCGCACCGGCGCGCCCGAGGCGGACGACCACGGAGGCGCCCCCACCTACGGGCTGCCCTCGGCGGGGGTCCGTGCCCGGGACGCCCTCGACGCCGGCCGGCGTTCCGTGCCCGGCCCGGCGTCCGGTGCCCGGCAGGGGGACGGCGGCGGGAAGGGAGACGGGCGGTACTGAGATGTCACAGCTAGAAGAACTCCTGGCGGTCTGGCTCCCCCGGCAGCGGTGGTTCTCCGGCAAGGGGATACCGCTCCAGCAGGTGCGGGTCGAGAGCCGGTACACCCTGGTCTCGGCCGGCCCGGGCGGACCCGACCTGAACGTCCTCGTCGTCCAGGCGGGGCAGCGCGGCCTCAGCTCCCGTTACCAGGTGCTGCTCGGTTCCCGCCCGCCCCGGTCCCTGCCACCCGACCTGGCGCGTGCGGCGATCGGCGTGTGCCAGGTCTCGGGCAGCCGCCCCAGGGTGGTGTACGACGCCGCCCACGACCCTCAGCTGACGGCCCTGCTGCTGGAGAGGTTCGCCTCCGGCGGTGACGCCGAACGGCGCGGCAGGGTGCGGTTCCGCACCCTGCCGGGGACCACCGTGGACGCCGTCGGTCCGGGGCGCCTGCTCACGGGCGAGCAGTCGAACACCTCGCTCGTGTACGGCCGGGAGTACGTCCTCAAGACCTTCCGCAGGCTCTGGCCGGGGCACAACCCCGACCTGGAGCTCAACGTGGCGCTGTCGGGCTCTCCGTTCGTGGCGCGGCCCTGCGGGTGGATCGAGGCGGACCTGTCCGGACACTCGACCCCGACCACGCTCGCCCTGCTCCAGACGTTCGTCCCGGACGCCACTGACGGGTGGGTGATGGCCACGGCCGACGTCCGCACCCTGCTGGACGGGGTGGAGGCCGACTTCAGCGAGGAGGCCGCCCGGCTGGGGCGGACCACCGCCGAGGTGCACAGCTCCCTGGCCCGGGCGCTGCCCACCGACGTGCTGTCGGCGAGCGCCGCGAGCGAGCTCGCCGACGCCATGGTGGAACGCCTGGCCATGGCCAGCGCCGAGGTCCCCGAACTGGCCGAGCACGCCCCACGGGTGATGGAGGCCTACGCCGACTTCGCCCGGCTGGACGAGCCCCTGCCGATTCAGCGCATCCACGGCGACTACCACCTGGGGCAGGTCATACGGCCCGCCTCCGGGTGGGTGCTGTTGGACTTCGAGGGCGAACCGACCGTTCCGGTGCGCGAGCGCCAGCGGCTGTCCAGTCCGCTGCGGGACGTGGCCGGGATGCTGCGCTCCTTCGACTACGCGGCCGGGTACCTGCTGGTCGACCGGGACGACGATCCCGGGCTCGCGTGGGCCGCCCGGGACTGGGCCCGGCGCAACCGGGAGGCCTTCTGCCGGGGCTACGCCGAGGGGGGCGGAGCCGATCCCGACAAGCACCTGACGGTCCTGCGGGCCTTCGAGTTCGACAAGGCCGTCTACGAGGTCCTCTACGAGGCCCGTAACCGGCCCCACTGGCTCCGGGTTCCGTTGGAGTCCATCGCCACCGCCGCCGGAGCGCCCCGCGTTCCCGGCTGACCACCGGGGCGGCCGCCGTTCACCCGCGGCGGCCGCCCCGTCCCCTTCCCGCCGTCCCTCGGTCACGACCTCACGCCATCCGACCACGACGAGTCACCACGGAGTCGCATTGTCACCGCGTACGACCAGGAAGTCCTCGACACCCGACGATCAGCCGCCGAAGGCGCCGAGGAAGGCCGCCACCAAGGGATCGCAGGCGAAGGGCACGGAGTCGAGGAGCACGCAGGCCAAGGCACCCGCCGCGAAGAGGGCGGCCCCGAAGGCGGGCACGGCGAAGACGGCAGCGGCCAAGGAGGCCGCGCCGAAGCGGGTCGCGGCGAAGGAGAAGCACCCGAAGGGAGCCGCCGCCGGCGGTACCGCGAAGAGGGCGGGAGGCACCCCGCCGAAACCGACCGCCAAGCGCACGCGCGCCACCGCCGGGATCTCCGCCGAACTGGTCGCCGACATCGACCGGATCGTGGACGGCTGGCACCACGATCCCCACTCCGTCCTCGGTCTGCACGGCCGCGACCTGCGGGTCCTGCGCCCGGGCGCCGTCGGGGTGGACGCCGTCCTGCCCGACGACACGCGGGTCGCGCTGACCCACCGCCACCGTGGCGTCTTCACCGCCAAGCTCCCCGCCCGCACCGCCGACTACCGGATCGCGGTGCGCTACGAGGAGGACGGCCCGGAACGGGTCGAGGCCGACCCCTACCGTGCGGCGCCCACCCTGGGGGAACTCGACCTCCACCTCATCGGTGAGGGCCGCCACGAGGAGCTGTGGCGGGCGCTGGGCGCGCACACCACCACCGTCGACGGGCCCATGGGCGAGGTCGCGGGCACCGGCTTCGCCGTCTGGGCTCCGGACGCGCGCGGCGTGCGGGTGATCGGCGACTTCAACTACTGGAGCGGGACCGCGCACCCCATGCGCAGCCTGGGCGCCACCGGCGTGTGGGAGCTGTTCGTGCCCGGCCTGGGCGACGGCGACCTCTACAAGTTCCAGGTCCTGGGCGCCGACGGGCACTGGCGGGACAAGGCCGACCCCATGGCGCGGCGCACCCAGGTGCCCCCGGCGACGGCGTCGGTGGTCACCACCTCCGAGCACGTGTGGACCGACGAACAGTGGATGGCCGAGCGCAAGGGCGTGGAACCGCACCGCGCCCCGATGAGCGTGTACGAGGTGCACCTCGGCTCCTGGCGACCCGGCCTCGACTACCGGGAGCTGGCCGAGCAGCTGGTGGCCTACGTCGTCGACCTCGGATTCACCCACGTCGAGTTCCTGCCGGTGGCGGGCCACCCGTTCGACGGGTCGTGGGGATACCAGGTCACGTCGTACTACGCCCCGACTCCGCGCTTCGGTTCCCCGGACGAGTTCCGCCACCTGGTGGACTCCCTGCACCGGGCCGGGATCGGGGTGTTCCTGGACTGGGTGCCGGCCCACTTCCCCAAGGACGAGTGGGCGCTGGCGCGCTTCGACGGGACGGCCCTGTACGAGCACCCGGACCCCCGGCGAGGCGAACACCCCGACTGGGGGACGCTGATCTTCAACTACGGACGCACCGAGGTGCGCAACTTCCTCGTGGCCAACGCCCTGTACTGGCTGGAGGAGTTCCACATCGACGGCCTGAGGGTGGACGCCGTCGCGTCGATGATCTACCTGGACTACTCGCGGGACTCCGGGCAGTGGGAGCCGAACGCGTTCGGCGGTCGGGAGAACCTGGAGGCCGTCGACTTCCTCAAGGAGCTCAACAGCACGGTCTACCGGCGCAACCCGAACGTCGCGATGATCGCGGAGGAGTCCACCGCCTACACGGGCGTGACCCGGCCGGTCGACCAGGGCGGCCTCGGCTTCGGGATGAAGTGGAACATGGGCTGGATGCACGACTCCCTGGAGTACGTGAAGAAGGAACCGGTCCACCGCGAGTACCACCACGACGACATCACCTTCTCGATGGTCTACGCGTACAGCGAGAACTACGTGCTGCCGCTGTCGCACGACGAGGTGGTACACGGCAAGCAGTCGCTGTTGAACAAGGCTCCCGGTGACGAGTGGCAGCGCGCGGCGACCCTGCGGGCGCTGCTGTCGTTCATGTGGTCGCACCCGGGGAAGCAGTTGCTGTTCATGGGCGGGGAGATCGCCCAGGGGGACGAGTGGTCGCACGAGCAGGGGGTGCCGTGGTGGCTGCTCCAGTTCGAGCACCACGCGGGGGCGCAAAGGCTGGTACGAGCCCTGAACCACGCCTACCGGCCGCGCCCGGCGCTGTGGTCGCTGGACACCGATCCGGCGGGGTTCCGCTGGCTGGACGGGGGCGACCGGCAGGGCAACACGCTCAGCTACCTGCGCCACGGCGAGGACGGATCGGTACTGGCCTGCGCGGTGAACTTCTCCCCCGTCCCCCGTCCGAACTGGCGCGTGGGGCTGCCCTCCGAGGGCCGGTGGACGTCGGTGCTCAACTCCGACGACGCGCGCTTCGGGGGCTCCGGCCACCCGGCACCGGCCTCCGTGGAGGCCTCCGCCCAGGAGTGGCACGGTCAGCCGTTCTCCGCCGAGATCACCCTGCCCCCGCTGGGGGCGGTCTGGTTCGAGCCCGAGCGCTGACCCCTCCGTAGGGGAGGCGGGAACGTGCCCCGGGGCGCCGTCCACAGGCGGCGGCCCGGGGCTTTCGCGCGCCCGGGGGTTCGGGGTCTACTGGAACCGCGGGCCCTCCCCCGGCCCGCGTGTCACACAGAACCCGTCACCCCACCACCGGCCACTCCGTACGACCCCCGCGGGCGCCACCGGCCAGAGCGACGCTTCCCCGGGGCAGCCACGTGGTCTCCTTCCCCCCGCACCCGTGTCCCCGACACGGGTCCCACCCGTTGGGAGCCCCCCATGTCCGACACAAGTCCGGGTTTCGTCAGGGTCCTGGGCAGGACCGACGTCCTAGCCCTGGCCTTCGGCGCGATGATCGGCTTCGGCTGGATCGTCCTCACCGGCGACTTCGTCGACGCCGCGGGCAGCGGCGGCGCCGCCCTGGCCTTCGTCATCGGCGGCGTGGTGATGGCCTTCGTCGGCCTCACCTACGCCGAACTGGTCTCCGCCATGCCGCACGCGGGCGGAGAACACCACTACGCCATGCGCGCCATCGGCCCCAAGGGCGCCTTCGTGGCCTCCTGGGCGATGGTCCTGGGATACGTCTCGGTGGTCGCCTTCGAGGCGGTCGCCGTCCCGCAGACGCTCGTCTACCTGTTCCCGGACATCGAGGCCGGGTACCTGTGGACGATCGCCGGGTACGACGTGCACGCCAGCCTCGTCGCCATCGGGGTGCTGAGCGCCGTGGCCATGACGGCCCTCAACTACGTCGGGATCAGACCGGCCAGCGTCTTCCAGGGCGTCACCGTCCTGTTCCTGCTCGCGGCGGGCGCGGCGATGCTCACCGGCGCCTTCGTGGGCGGCTCCACCGCGAACATGGAACCCCTCTTCACCGGCGGGGTGTCCGGGATGTTCGTGGTGCTGGTCGCCGTCCCGTTCCTGTTCGTGGGCTTCGACGTCATCCCCCAGTCCGCCTCGGAGATCAGGCTGCCCCACCGCCTGGTGGGCTCGCTCCTGGTGGTCTCGGTCTTCTGCGCGACCGCCTGGTACGTGATGGTGATGCTGACCGCCGGCGCCGGGATGCCCGCCGCCGACCTCCTGGGCTCCGAGCTCGCCTCGGCCGACGCGATGGCCGCCATGTGGAACAGCGCCGCCATGGGCAACCTCCTGGTCCTGGGCGGCGTGGCCGGGCTGCTCACCAGCTGGAACGCCTTCCTCATCGGCGGCAGCCGCCTCATCTACGCCATGGCCCGGTCGCGGATGCTCCCCTCCTGGTTCGGGGAGCTGCACCCGCGCTTTCGCACCCCCGCCAACGCGGTGCTGTTCATCGGGGCGCTCTCGGTCCTGGCCCCGCTCTTCGGCCGCCCGATGCTCGTGTGGCTGGTCAACGCCGGCGGTCTGAACATCGTCATCGCCTACCTGACGGTGGTCGTGTGCTTCCTGGTGCTGCGCCGTCGCGAACCGGAGATGGAGCGCCCGTTCCGGGTCCGTGCGGGGACCCCCGTGGGCGTCACCGCCTTCGTGCTGGCCTTCGGCCTCTTCCTGCTCTACCTGCCCGGCATGCCCGCCGCCCTGGGCTGGCCCCACGAGTGGGTCATGGTCCTGGCCTGGTGGATCGGCGGCGCCGTCCTCATGTGGCGGCTTCCCCGAGTCACTCCGGGCCCGGACGCCGAGGAACGCCTCATCGAGATCATGGACGCCCGGGACGGAAGGAGATCCCCCGCCCTCTGAACCGCCCGGCCCGGGACCTTCCCGCGCCCTCCGGCCCCGTCGACGCGGACCGGAGGGGCGGCGTGCGTCGGGGTCAGTTCACCCAGCCGTGCCAGGAGGCCAGGCGCCGGACCGCCTCGTCCAACACCTCGTCCTTCTTGCAGAAGGCGAAGCGCAGCAGGTGCCGCCCCTCGTCCTGCCGGTCGTAGAACACCTTGGCGGGGACCGCCGCCACCCCCGCCTGACGGGGCAGCGCCCGGGCGACGTCCACGCCGTCCGTGTACCCCAGCGGGCGGATGTCCGTCATCAGAAAGTAGGTACCCTCGCAGACGTTCACCTCGAACCCGGCCCGGGTCAGGCCCTCGGCGAGCCGGTCCCGCTTGCCCTGGAGCGCGAGCCGCTGCCGTTCGATCCACTCCCCCTCGTGGTCGAGGGCATCGGCGATGGCCAGCTGGAGCGCGCCGTTGGCGGAGAAGGTGAGGAACTGGTTGACCGTGCGCACGGCGCGGACGAGCGGTTCGGGGCCGGTGACCCAGCCGGTCTTCCACGCGGTGACGGCGAACGTCTTGCCCACCGAGGAGATGGACAGGGTCCGCTCACGCATGCCCGGCAGCGTGGCCAGCGGCACGTGACGGCGGTCGTCGAAGGTGAGGAACTCGTACACCTCGTCGGTGACCGCGATGAGGTCGTGCTCACGGCAGACCGCGGCGATCTCCTCCAGCTCGGCGGGGGTGAACACCGTGCCGGTGGGGTTGTGCGGGCTGTTGACCATGATCAGCCGGGTGCGCGGGGTCACCGCCGCGCGCAGCTCGGCGGGGTCGAAGGTGAAGCGTCCGCTCTCCGGTTCCCGGCGCAGCGTCACCGGGCGCCGCACCCCTCCGGCGAGGGAGATCGTCGCGGCGTAGGAGTCGTACATCGGCTCGAAGACGATCACCTCGTCACCGGCCTCCACCAGCGCCAGCATCGAGGCGGCGATCCCGGCCGTCGCGCCGACCGTCACGTACACCTCGGCCTCGGGGTCGAACTCCAGGCCGTAGTGACGGGCACGGTAGCGGCTCACGGCGTCGCGCAGCTCCGGGCGGCCCGGCCCCGGCGGGTACTGGTTCACCCCCGCCATGATGTTGCGGGAGGCGCCCTCCAGGAGGGAGCGCGGTCCGTCGGTGTCGGGGAATCCCTGCCCGAGGTTGACGGAGTCGGTCTCGACGGCCAGGCGCGTCATCTCGGCGAAGATGGTCTCACCGTACTGGCGCATGCGTTCGATCAGAGGTTCTTCCACCCGTCGAGCGTATCCACCCCGTTCCTCCGCGGCACCCTTGGGCACGGCGAAGGCCCCCGACCTCGTCACACCCGGTTCGTCAGGGGGTGCCACGAGGTCGGGGGCCCGACCCGGCCGTCACGGCAGGAGGAGGCTCAGTACGATCCAGACCACGGGACCCGCGATGAGCAGCGAGTCGATGCGGTCCATGAGACCACCGTGGCCCGGCATGAAGCGGCCCATGTCCTTGACGCCGAGGTCACGCTTGAAGAGCGACTCGATGAGGTCGCCGACCGTGGCCGCCAGGACCACGGACAGGCCCAGCACCACGCCGACCCACCAGGGGCCGCCCAGCAGCAGGGTCACGCACAGCGCGCCCGCCACCGCGCAACCCACCACGGAGCCGCCGAAGCCCTCCCAGGTCTTGTTCGGGCTGATCACCGGAGCCATCTTGTGCCGCCCCAGCAGGATTCCGGCGAAGTACCCGCCGATGTCGCTGGAGATCGTCACGAGGATGAACACCACGAGCCGGTACTGGCCGTCCTCGGGGTGCGCGATGAGCAGCATCCACGTGGCCAGCAGGAACGGCAGGTACATCAGGACGAACAGGTTCGCCGACACGTCGGCGACGAACCCCTCTGCCCCGCCCCTCAACCTCCAGACCAGGCAGGAGACGGCCGTGAGGGCGGCGATGCCCGCCAACCAGTCCGCCCCGCCGAAGTAGGCTCCGGCCTGCATGGCCACGCCGCCCACCGCCAACGGGACCACGGCGAGGGTCGTGCCCTTGCCTCCGAAGGCCCGGTTGAGCTCGCGCAGCCCGATCAGCACCCCCAGCGAGGTGATGATGGTGAACAGCTGCGGCCAGGGGAAGATCGAGAAGAAGACGAGCGCGCCCAGGGCGCACCCGCTGGCGATGGCCACCGGGAGGTTGCGGCCGGTCCTGACCGGCTCACCTCCCGGCTTGTGCAGCACGAAGCGCTGCCCGGCGGCCGTGTCCGGGGAGGGGGTCTCCGCCCCGGACGGGGGAGTGTCGTCGGGTCTGTGCTCCGGCGAGTGGTCATCGCCTCCGGAGCCCTTGGAAGGTGTGGTCACCGGCTAAACCTCGAGAAGTTCCGCTTCCTTGTGCTTCAACAGCTCGTCGACGGAGGCGACGTACTTCTGGGAGAGCTCGTCGAGATCGGCCTGGGCGCGGTGCGCCTCGTCCTCACCGAGGTCACCGGCCTTGACGGCCTTCTCGAAGCTGTCCTTGGCGCGACGGCGCACGTTGCGGATCGAGACCTTGCTGTCCTCGGCCTTGGTGCGCGCGACCTTCACGTACTCCTTGCGGCGCTCCTCGGACAGGTCCGGGAACACCACGCGGATGACCTGGCCGTCGTCGGAGGGGTTGACGCCGAGGTCACTGTTGCGGATCGCGTTGATGATCTCGGTGCGCGAGTTGACGTCGAACGGCGAGATGACGACCATCCGCGGCTCCGGGACCGAGAAGGACGCCAGCTGGTTGATGGGCGTGCGGGCGCCGTAGTAGTCGACGGTGATCTTGTTGAAGGTGGCCGGGGTGGGCCGGCCGGTGCGGATCGTGGCGAAGTCCTCCTTCGCGACGACCACGGCCTTCTCCATCTTCTCCTCGGCCTCAAGGAGGGTTTCTTCGATCATTGTGGCGCTCCCGGGTTCTCGGCTGGGTGTTCGTGGCTTGGGGGTCGCGGGCCGACCGTCCGCCGTTAGGCGGGGACGGGGCCGACGATGGTGCCGATCTTCTCACCGCGGACGGCGCGCAGGATGTTGCCCTGGCTCATGAGGTCGAAGACCACGATGGGCAGCCCGTTGTCCATGCACAGGCTGACGGCAGTGGCGTCCATGACCTTGAGGCCGCGGGTGAGGACCTCGTTGTAGTTGAGCTTGTCGAACTTGACCGCGTCCGGGTTGCGCTGCGGGTCGGCGTCGTAGACCCCGTCGACCTGCGTGCCCTTGAGAACCGCCTGGGCGCCGATCTCCAGCGCGCGCTGGGCGGCGGTGGTGTCGGTGGAGAAGAACGGCGCTCCCAGACCGGCACCGAAGATGACCACGCGGCCCTTCTCCAGGTGGCGGATGGCGCGGCGCGGGATGTAGGCCTCGGCGACCTGGCTCATGTGGATCGCGGTCTGCACGCGGGTGTCCACGCCCAGGCGCTCCAGGAAGTCCTGGAGGGCGAGGCAGTTGATGACGGTGCCGAGCATCCCCATGTAGTCGGCGCGGCCGCGCTCGATGCCGCCCTCGGTGAGCTGGGCGCCGCGGAACATGTTGCCGCCGCCGACGACGACGGCGACCTGGATGCCCTCGGAGACCGCCTCGGCGATCGACTCGGCCACGTACTGGACGACGTCGGGTTCGATGCCGAGACCGCCCCCGCCCGCGAAAGCCTCCCCCGAGAGCTTGAGCATCACGCGTTTCCAACCGGAATCGTGCATGGCGGGTTCGGTGGTCATCGCTTCGTTCTCCGACACGGCCTGCGGCCTCCCTTGTTCTCCCCGAGTGGCACAGGGTCCCCCGAGTGCTCCTGCTGCGGGCGGTGGGGGCACGACGCCCCGCATCCGCCCATATCCACCAGAAGGTGCCGGGGAGAGACGTCTCCCCGGCACCTCCATCATGTCAAAACCCCAGGGTGTGTGCGGTGGGTGCCCTCACGGAACACGCCACCGGACCTCGTCCCTAGGCCTGGCCGACCTTGAAGCGAACGAAGCGCTTGACGGTCACACCGGCCTCGTCGACGACCTTCTGGACCGTCTTCTTGCTCTCCTTGACGAACGGCTGGCCGAGCAGCGTCACGTCCTTGAAGTAACCGTTGAGGCGGCCCTCCACGATCTTCGGGATCGCCTGCTCGGGCTTGCCCTCCTCGCGGGTGGTCTCCTCGGCGATGCGGCGCTCGTTGGCGACGACCTCGGCCGGGACCTCGTCCTTGCTGACGTACTGCGGAGCCAGCGCGGCGATCTGCTGGGCGAGGTCCTTGCCGACCTCTTCGTCCTTCTTGTCCAGCTCGACGAGGACGCCCATGCTCGGGGGCAGGTCCGGGTCGGACTTGTGCAGGTAGCTCGCGACGTAGGCACCGTCGAACTTGGCGATGCGGCGGAACTCGAGCTTCTCGCCGATGATCGCGCTCTTGCCCTCGATGTAGGCCTGGAGGCTCTTGCCCGGCTCGATCTCGGCGGCGGCGATGGCGGCGATGTCGTCGCCGTCCTGGGCGGCGACGAAGTCCGCGACCTGGTTGGCCAGCTCGATGAAACCGGCGTTCTTGGCGACGAAGTCGGTCTCGCAGTTGAGCTCGATGAGGGTGGCCTTACCCTCGCTCTCCTGCTTGAGGACGACCATGCCCTGGGCGGCGGTGCGGTCGGCGCGCTTGTCGACGGACTTGGCGCCCTTGATGCGCAGGGCCTCGACGGCCTTGTCGTAGTCGCCGTCGGCCTCGGTCAGGGCCTTCTTGCAGTCCATCATGCCGGCGCCGGTGGCGTCGCGCAGCTTCTTGACGTCCGCGGCGGTGAAGTTCGCCATGCCTGTTCTCGCGATTCCCTTGGAGTGAAGTCTGTACTGGAAGTGAAGCGCCCCGGGATGAGCACCGCACGGGCCGCCCCGCCCACGAGGGGCGGGGCGGCGCACGGGAAACGGTGTCCCCGGAAGGGACCGCTGACTACTCGGCGGTCTTGTCCTCGGCGGGGGCCTGCTCGGGGGCGTCCACCGGGGAGTCCTCGGAGGTGACCTCGGCCGGAGCCTCGGCGGCGACCTCGTCGGCCGGGGCCACGGTGGCGGTCTCGGCCGGGGCCTGCTCGGCGGCGGCCTCGGCGGCAGCCGTCTCGGACTTGCCCTCCAGGAGCTCGCGCTCCCACTCGGCCAGGGGCTCCTCGGCGGCCTTCTCCTCGGTCGCGCCGGAGGCACCGGAGCGGACCATGAGGCCGTCGGCGACGGCGTCGGCGACGACGCGGGTGAGGAGGCTGACGCTGCGGATGGCGTCGTCGTTACCCGGGATCGGGTAGTCGACCTCGTCCGGGTCGCAGTTGGTGTCGAGGATGGCGACGACCGGGATGTTCAGCTTGCGAGCCTCGCTGATCGCGATGTGCTCCTTCTTGGTGTCCACGATCCACACCGCGCTGGGGACGCGGGACATGTCGCGGATACCGCCGAGGGTGCGCTCGAGCTTGTCCTTCTCACGGCGAAGGTTCAGCAGCTCCTTCTTGGTGAGCGCGGAGCCGGCGACGTCGTCGAAGTCGATCTCCTCCAGCTCCTTGAGGCGCTGGAGCCGCTTGTGCACGGTGGAGAAGTTGGTGAGCATGCCGCCCAGCCAGCGCTGGTTGACGAAGGGCATGCCGACGCGGCGGGCCTGCTCGTCGATGGCCTCCTGCGCCTGCTTCTTGGTACCGACGAACAGGATGGTGCCGCCGTGGGCGACCGTCTGCTTGACGAACTCGTAGGCGCGGTCGATGTACGCCAGCGACTTCTGGAGGTCGATGATGTAGATGCCGTTGCGCTCGGTGAAGATGAAGCGCTTCATCTTGGGGTTCCAGCGACGGGTCTGGTGCCCGAAGTGGACGCCGCTCTCCAGGAGCTGGCGAATCGTCACGACTGTGGCCATGACCTGGTCCTCCTTGCGGTGGCGAAGGGGTGCTCCGCCGTCGGTTGATCCTGACGCCCCGGCCGTACCGCCACGCCGCCGAAGCGGTGTGGACCGTGGGTGCGGCCCCTCCCTGAGGAGGCGGGTGGGCGTGCGTATTGTGGTTGGTCCAGCGGACCACAGATGATTCTATCCTCCGCGCGGCACACCCCGGAACAGGTCCGTGCCCAGGCAGATCGCTCCGGGGGACGGCGCCCCGGGGCGGGCCCTCGGCGGCGGTTGTCCACAGGTCCGGTCCCTCCGGTGGCGGAACCGGGGCGCGGAGCGCACGCTGGGAACATGAGCCCTCGCCGTGTCTGGCACTTCCTGTTGTCGCTCTCGCTCCTGCTCCTGCCCGTCCTCGCGCACCGCACCGCGTACGCGGCCCAGGGCGGGGCGCCCTGGCGCTGGCCGGTGGACCCCCCGGCCGAGGTCCTGCGCGGTTTCGACCCGCCCGCGCGGCCCTGGCTACCCGGGCACCGGGGGGTGGACCTGGCCGCCGTACCGGGCCAGGACGTCCGGGCGGCGGGTCCGGGGCGGGTCCACTTCGCCGGCCGGGTCGCGGGTGTGGGGGTGGTGAGCGTCTCGCACGGGGACCTGCGCACCACCTACCTGCCCGTGGACGCCTCCGTCGCACGGGGCGACCCGGTGGGCGACGCCCCGCTGGGCAGGCTCTCGGACGAGCCCCGGCACTGCCCCGACCGGCACTGCCTGCACTGGGGCCTGCTCCGGGGCACCGAGTACCTCGACCCCCTGCACCTGTTGGGCCGGGGCCGGGTCCGCCTCCTGCCCCTGCGCGGTCTCCTCCCCCACGGGGCCCCGTCTGCCGAGGAGCGGGTCAGGCCCGGGGATGCGCCTGCTGGTAGGCGGTGCGCAGGCGCTCCACGGAGACGTGGGTGTAGATCTGCGTGCTGCGGGGGCTGGAGTGGCCGAGGAACTCCTGGACGCTGCGCAGGTCCGCGCCGCCGTTGAGCAGGTGGGTCGCGGCGCTGTGCCGCAACCCGTGCGGGGCGGAGTCCGCGCCGACGGCGCCCAGGTGGGCGTGGACGTCCTCGCGGGCCTGACGAACGCCCAGGCGACCGCCCCGGGCGCCCAGGAAGAGGGCCCGGGTCGGAGTCGGGGCGACCATCTCCGGCCGCCCCCGGGCGGTCCAGGCGTCCACGGCCTCCAGGGCGGGGGCGCCCACCGGGACCGTGCGCTCCTTGTCGCCCTTGCCCAGCACCCGCACGGTGTCGCGGGAGCGGTCGAGGTCGCTCAGGTCCAGGGCGCAGAGTTCGGCGACCCGGATACCGGTGGCGTAGAGGAGTTCCACCACCGCGTGACGGCGCAGCTCCGTGGGGGTCGTGGGGTCCGCGGCCTCCAGTGCGCGGGCCGCCTGGTCCTCGTCCAGGACGGTGGGCAGGGCCCGCCGCTGGCGGGGGGTGGCCAGACGGGGACCCGGGTCGGTGGCCAGGATTCCCTCGCGGTGCAGGTAGCGGGTGAGGGCGCGGACCGCCGCCACCCGTCTCGCGATGGTGGACCGGCTGGCCCCGGCGGCCCGTGCCCGGGCCAACCAGGCGCGGACCAGGGGGACGTCGAGGTCGGACGCGGTCCGACCGCGTGCGTCGAGATCGGCTAGGAGGGAGGTGAGATCGGCGAGGTAGCCGCGCACGGTGTGCGGGGAGCGGCCGAGTTCGCCGGACAGGTGCGCGGAGAAGCGCTCCAGGAGGACCTCGGCGCCGGGGCCGGCGCGTCCGGTGGCGGGGGCGGGCTCGTCACCCGGCCCGTACTCGTCGCCCGGCCCGGGTGCGGGCGTGGTCAAGCGCCCTCCCGGGGCAGGCTGGCGACGGCGTCGATCTCCACGAGGAAGCGCGGGTCCACCAGGCCGCTGACCTCCACCAGGCTGGCCGCAGGGAGGTGGTCCTCGGGCAGGGAGTCCAGGAGCGCGATGCGGAACTCGTCGAGGTCGGTGATGTGCCGGAGGTAGTAGGTCAGTTTGACCACGTGGGTGAGGTCGGCCCCGTGCCGGGCCAGAACGGCCTCCAGGTTGCGGAAGATCTGGCGGGTCTGCCCGCCCGCGTCGCCCGCGACGTCGCCGTCGGGGGCGACCGGGACCTGCCCGGAGACGAACAGGAGCGGTCCGTCCGCCACCAGGGCGTCGCTGTAGGTTCTGGCCATGGTCGAACCGTACCCCGGCCCGACCGCCGGTACCCCTGGTCGCGGGTCCCGCGGGCCACCGGTTCGGTCGCGGCTCTCGTAGCCGACCGGGCCCGTACGGTCCGCACCCGGGGACGCGGGGCCGGTCGCGGAGTCGGCCCCGTGCCCCCGTGGCGGGATCGTGTGGCTGGTCGGGTACGGCGGGCCCGTGGACGCCTCTCCCCCGTGGGCCGCTAGGCGGCGCTCGGTTCCCACTGGGTGTCGAGGTCCTCGGAGGTGATCCTGAGCAGCTGGCCGTCGGCCCGCAGGATCGCCTCGTGGAGCCGTCTGAGCGGCACGGTGGGCTCCACCCCCAGTTCGCTGGACAGCCGGAGCCGGGCCCCCCGGTAGATGCCCAGCGCCTCGGCCTGGCGCCCCGACCGGTACAACGCGAGCATCAGCAGGGCGAGCAGCCGCTCCCGGTACGGGTGCGCGGCGGCCAGTTCGGTCAGTTCGGGCACCATCCGGGCGTGGTGTCCCCGGTCCAGGTCGGTTTCGATGCGTTCCTGGTCCGTCAACAGCCTGAGTTCCTCCAGTCGCCGAATCTCGTTCGCGACCACCCCGCTGTTGGGAATGTCCGAATAGGGTCTTCCCCTCCACAGCGCCAAGGCGTGGCAGTACGTTTCCGAGGCCTGCCGGAGTTCTCTCCGACCGCGTGCCCGGCGGGCGTGAACAACGGTCGTCTCGAATCTTCGCGCGTCCACCTCGGCGCTACACAACTCCAGGCGGTAACCCGGCCCGTCGCGCACCAGGCGGCCACCGTCGTCCAACACTTTCCGCAGCCGGTGGACGTACACCTGCAAGGTACTGCGGGCCCCGTCCGGGGGCGTTCCCTCCCAGAGGGCATCAGCCAGTTCGTCCAGGGAGAGCCGGTGCCCTCCCTGGCTGAGCAGTACGGCCAACAGACGGCGCAACATGGGGGCCCTGAGCACGACCGGAACTCCGTCCCGATAAATGACCAGCGGCCCCAGAATCCCGAACTCAATCACGTCGCCTCCTGTTCGGGAAGTGCCGTACCCATCTCCGTGCGTCCGGAACGGGCCAGCTCTATCACTACTTTACGTGGCCAGTCATTGCCAGCGGTCACCTTCAGCACGTGATGAAAGTAGGTCGAAGGACCTGTTCGGCGCAACCAGGCAGTAATCGAGGTGTAAGTGCCCTCACTCATGCTGGGTCGTGCGTCGACCGAAGCCTGCCGGAAAGAGCGACATGAACGCTGACGGGCGGACCCCCGCCGCACCCCGCTCCCCGGAGCCGTCCCCCCTGTGGCTGCCCATGACCTCGATGTCCATGTTCGAGCGGGGCGGGACCACCCTCGTGGCGGGCGACGGTGTCCGGGTCCGCGACGAGGCCGGTAACAGCTACCTCTCCGCCACGTCCGGCCTGTGGAACGTGACCTGCGGTTGGAACCACCCCCGGATCGTGGACGCCGTCACCGAACAGCTGCGCCGTCTCTCCTACGGAACGCTGTTCCGTTACGGGCACGACACCGCCCGCGACCTCGCGGCGCGGCTGCTGGAGATCGCCCCCGGCGACTTCGGCCGCGTCTACTTCTCCTCCTCCGGCTCCTCCGCCAACGAGGCGGCCGTGAAGGTGCTGCGCCGGTACCGGAGCCTGATCGGGCAGCCCGAGCGCCGCCTGGTGGTCTCCTTCGACTCCCACTCCTGGCACGGAACCGGGATCGGTGCCATGGCCCTGACCGGTGAGGACCTCGACCAGGACGCCTACGGGGCGGACCGCCGCTGGAACCGGCTGCTCCCCTTCCCCGACCCCTTCGCCGCCGAACGCGGGCTGGGCCCGGACGAACGGACCTGTCTGAGGGCCCTGGCGGAGCTGGAGCACACCGAGGGCGAACGGGTCGCGGCGGTCATCGTGGAGCCGATCCTCTGTTCCGGCGGTGTACTCATGCCGCCCCCGGGCTTCCTGGAGGAGGTCGCCGCCGCCACCGCGCGCATGGGCGCCCACCTGATCGTGGACGAGGTGGCCACCGGGTTCGGGCGCACGGGGCTGATGTTCGCCAGCGAGCACACCGGCCTGCGCCCCGACGTGCTCACCCTGTCCAAGGGCATCAACAGCGGCTACCTGCCGCTGGCCGCCACGCTGTTCCCCGCAGAGGTGTACGAGGCCTACGAGGCCGCCGGGACCTACCTCACGCACGGGGAGACCCAGTCCGGCAACCCCGCCGCATGTGCCGCCGCTCTCGCCACGCTGGAGGTGATGGAGGAGGAGGCCCTGGTCAAGCGCTCGGCCTCGGCCGGGTCCCGGCTGCGCGGGCATCTCGACGCGCTGCTGGAACTGGACATCGTCGGCGAGGTGCGCGGCGAGGGCCTGGCGCTCGCCGTCGAACTGGTCCGGGACCCGGTGAGCCGGGCCCCGTTCTCCCCCATGGAGATGGCGATGATCAGCCACCTCTGCCAGCGCAACGGACTCCTGGTGCACCTGAGCCGCCGTTGCCTGCTCCTGTTCCCCCCGCTCGTCGTCACCGACGACGACGTCGACGAGATCGCGGCCCGGCTGACCGGGGCGCTGAAGGCGGTGAGGCCGCGATGACCGGCACGGACTCCGGGATCAACCCGCACTGGTGGGTCCCCACGAGGGTCGACTTCGGCGCGGGCCGCCTGCGCGACGTTCCGCTGGAGGTGGAACGGGCGGGTCGACCGGTGGCGGTGGTGGTCGACGAGCACGCCGAGGCCGTGGTGCCGGGCGTCGCGGAGGTGCTGCGACGGCTCGCCCCCGAGTTGGTCGTGCGCCGCGCGGCCTCCACCCCCACCCGGCGGGAAGCGGCCGAACTGGCCGACCGCCTGCGCGCGGCGGGGACGCGCTCGGTGTGCGCGATCGGCGGCGGCACGGTGATGGACCTGGCCAAGGCGGCGGCCGCCGCGGTGGTCCTGCCGGGCCTGCTCACCGGTTGGCGGCCCGGTGGCGGGTTCGTCATGCCGGAGCCGGTGACGCGGGGAGGTCTGCCCGTGGTGGCGGTACCGACCACGGCGGCGACCGGCAGCGAGGTCAACGCGAAGGCGAGCCTGGCGGAGGGCGCCGACCGCCGCTTCCTGGTCCACTGGTCCCTGTTCCCACGGGTCGCGGTGATCGACCCGGTGCTGCACACGTCGCTTCCGCAGGCCCTGACCGCCGAGGGCGCGCTGGAGACGGTGGCCCGGCTGCTGGTCCCGATGGTGTCGGACCCGCCCACGACGGCGCTGCCCGACGAGGTCGCGATCGGTCAGATCCGGGCGGTGGTCCCCGCGGCCGACCGGGCCCTCGCCGACGGCGACGACCTGGAGGCGCGCGGCACGGTGGCGCTGGCCGCCAGCGTCAGTACGTTCACACTGCACCAGATCGGCCGCCACCTGCACTCGTTCTGGGTCTGGTACCCGACCAACACCCTGACCGCGCGCGGCCTGCGCAAGGGACCGGCGCTCGGTGTGCTGCTGACCCGCTGGGCGCGGATGGTGGTCGACGGCGACAAGCTGGCCGGACACGCCGACCGGCTCGCGGAACTGGGCGGCCGGGCACTGGGGCTGACCGGGCCGTCACCGGCGGAGGTCGCGGACGCGTTGGAGGGCCTCCTACGACGCTGGGGCTTCCCCACCACGTTCGGGGAGCTGGACCTGGACGCCTCCGCCGAGGAGTTGACCGAGCAGACCTGGCGGGCGTGGTCGGTGCCGCTCGACCCGAGGACCCGGGACCAGGTGCGTTCCCTCTTCGAGGGCGCCTGACCGGCACCCGCGGCGTCATGACGAGGGGCCGTCCCCGACCGGATCACTCCCGGTCGGGGACGGCCCCTCTGGTGAGCCCGGCTCCGTCAGCATCCCCCACCACCGGAGCCGGGCCCTCCCGCGGCGCCTACAGCGGGACCTCCAGTGAGGCCCCGACGTGTGCGGCCACACCGATCGGCGCGACACACATCGTGGAGGCGCCGGGCAGTTCCAGGTTGGCCTCGATCCCGGGCCCGTCGTAGGCGCACAGCGGGAAGGTACCCAGGCCCCGGTCAGCGGCGACCAGGGCCGCCGCCTGGAGGGACACCCCGATCGCCACGGCCCCCGCCCGCAGGGCGCCGGGTCCGTGCGCGCGCACCAGTTCGGGGAGTTCCAGGACCGGGACCACGACACCCGCCAACGAGAGGTTGAGCCGGTGGCCCGGAGCGCCGATCCGGGTGGCCACCCTCGGGTCCTTGGGCGGAACCAGCCTTCCGTGACCGCCCAGGGGCGCCAGCACGGAGTCGACCGCCTCGGCCACCGGTGCGAGGTCGTCGGCGGTGGGCGGGGGCGCCACGAACCCGCCGACCGGGCTGCGGCGGCGCAGCATGGCCCGTTCCGGGTCGCGCGGCATGGTGATCTCGCCGAACTCCAGCTCCGGACCCGGTTCGGAGCGGCGGGCCGCGCACAGGACGTCCTGCGGGTAGCGGTCCGGGACCGGGGGCACCCGGACCGGGGCCGGGTCACTGGCCGGGATCACCGTGCGGGTCGGTCCGACCGTCACCACGGCGAAGGCGATCTCGGTCTCGTCGCCCAGCTCCAGGATGTGCTCGACCTCGTCGTCGACGAAGGCGAGCCGGGGCGCGCACTCCCAGTCCAGGCTGCGTCCGGCGATCAGCAGCTGCGCCAGGGTGTGGCCGGTGTCGAGCAGGTGCAGCCGGTGCGCGAACTTCCCGTACCGGCCGGTGGTGCGCTCCAGCCGGGTGGTGAGCACGATGGTCAGGTCGGAGACCGCGCCGCCCAGCGCCCGGGCCAGGCGCGGCCGGGGGTCCTCGGTGGTGACCTGGGTGAGACCGTGGTGGACGGGGTTGTAGCGGTGCGCGCCGACCGGCAGCCCCGACTCCCCGCCGGAGAGCAGCCACAGGTCCACGGGGTAGGCGGCGCCGCCGCTGGCGACCAGGCGCAACAGCGTGGTCATCACGTGCTGTTCGTCGAACCCCCACCCGGGCGCGCCGGTGGGCAGGAAGGCCCTCGCCCCGGAGACGGTCAGGAACCGGTGGCGGGCGAGCCCGTTGCCGGTGGCCAGCATGCGCGAGATGCGGTCGACCGGCCCGTCCGGTCCGCTCCCGGGGCGGGGCAGGGCGTGCTCGGCGACGCCGGGGCGCCCCGCTCGCGTCGGGTACAGCTGGTAGGCCCCCGACACCTGGGGCAGTTCGCGGTCGGCCAGGTACGCCAGGACGGTGTCCCGGGCGGCGTCGGTCGCGGTGGTGCGCTCGGCCGTGCTCATGAGTGCCCTTCTACGAGTTCGGTCGCGCCCGCGGCGACCATCGCCACGGCGTCGACCCCACAGGCCTGTTCCACCGCGTCGGCGACGACGTGGCAGTACAGGAATCGGTCCACCGGGCGGACGCCGATCCGCGCCAGGTGCAGGTACAGGAGGTTCAGAGCCACCCGGTAGCGCAGGAACCATGGAGCCCCGCGCAGGGTCCGTTCGAAGTCGCCGGAGCCGCGCAGGGTCCGGTGGAAGGCGCTGTGGCGGGTCTGCTCCTCGGTGGCGTCGCCGCCCTCTCCCCCGCCTCCGCCGGCGATGGGCCCGTCGAGGTCGAGTCGGCCGTCGGCGAGCAGGGGGCGGGCCGCGTCCGCGGAGCGTACGAGTTCGCGGCCCACGGCCGCGGTGAGGTCGTCCAGGTGCCCGGCGTCCCCTTCGGCGTGGGCGCGCACCCTGCGTACGAGGGGGTCGCGCAGTCGGGCCGATCGTTCGTCGAACAGCGCGCGGACTCCGCCGGGGTCGGGGCTGCCCATGATGTGCGCCTCGGCGTGCGAGCGGTAGGAGACGAACCCGCGTTCGAGGTAGCCGCCCACCTCCCGGGCCATGAGCAGCATGAGGTCGACGACGTGGGTGCTCAGAGAGGGGCCCTCGCCCACCGCCATGGTGAGCGCCGCGCCACTGGTCCGCTGGTGGAACCCCTCGAACAGGGCCACGGCGTCGGGGGTCCCGAGCACGTGCAGCCGGGGGTCGTGCTCCTCCTCCTCGACGGTGTTGTCCGCCTGTTGCGGCTCCAGTGGTCCGTGCTCGCGTTCGCGTGCGGCGAGCTGCCGGTACGCCTGCCGGAGCGGTTCCGGGTCGATGACCGTGGTGGACGGGTGGGCGGCCAGCGCCGCTCCGAGGTGGCGAGCCGCGGCCGGGCGCACGATCCGCTCCCAGTCGGCGTCGTCTGCGTCCACGACGATCCGCAGGTGCGGGCCCCGGCGCCAGTGACGGGCCCAGAAGGCGGGCAGGTCGCGGGCGGCCAGCTCCGCGAGCAGGGGCCGGACCCCGGCCCTGAGCAGGGGTGCGGGGTCGGCGTCGTGGTAGGCGACGCGCAGTCGCCGGGCGGCCGTCACGATCCCACCGACACCGTGTCGGCCAGGGCCAGCCTGAGCAGTTCCATCACCAGTGCCTCCCGTTCCATGTGGACTCCGAGACGGTTGTTGTGCATGTGCAGGGCGGACAGGGTCGCCATCCCCCGGTCGAGGTGGGGGAGGTCGGCGGGCGCGGTGCCCTCGGACGGCTCCAGCAGGCCCCTGGCCTCCACGTCGGCGAGCCCCTCCTGGAGCCGACGGCACGCGCCGAGCCACTCCCCCTCGCCGCCGCCGGGCGACGCGGTCAGGGCGTGCCGGACGAGCTGGCGGACCCGTTCCCCGGAGCGCTGCCAGGACCGCTCGACGACCCGCTGCCACTGGGCACCGGTCCGTTCGCCGATCCAGCGGCCCACCATGTGGTCCACGAACCGGTTGACCCAGTCCGCGTCGCCGACCGTCGCCAGGCCGCCGGTCATGCACCACACGGCGCGGGCCACCGGGTCGGTCGGGGTGCCGACGTAGGCCAGGGCGTCGCGGCTGGACGCGGTGAAGAACCGCTCGACGTGGGGCATGGCGGCGGGTCCGCCATACAGTTCCGTGTCGGGCCGGTAGGGCTCCCAGACGAGGGTGTTGTCGGGGAGCAGGTCGCCGCCCGCCCCGCTCCCGGAGTCCCCGATCAGGTCGGCGAGCCGCTGGTAGTCGGCCGGGTCGGCGACGGCCAGTGACGGTTCGCGATCCACGAGGTCGGCGAACCGGCTGCGGACCTCCTCACGCACGGCCGCGCGGTCGTCGGGGTCGGGCACCCACAGGCGGAACCTGACGTGGGGTCCACCCGTCCAGTAGCGGACGTAGAACCAGTCCGGTGCCCGTTCGCCCCATGTCTCCACGGTCGGGGCCACGACGGAACCGACCACCACCGCGGGGTCCTGGTGGTAGTAGCAGTGGGCCGAGATCCAGCTCATGGACGATCCCCCGGTAGTTCGACGGCGTACTCCACGACCCGGTCGGGGCCGAAGACGTCGGGCTCGGCCTCCTGCAACAGCAGCAGGTCGCGTCCCTTCGACATCCGGGCCAGTTCCTCGACCCCCCACCAGGAGCACAGGTCCAGCGGCCGCGGCTTACGGTCCTTGGCCTTCTCCATGACCCGCTCGTCGGAGTCGACGACGTCGGCGGCCCGCGCGAAGACGACCTCGGGGAGCCCGAGGTCCCGGACCCTGCGGCGCACACGGGCGAACCGGTCGAAGTCCCCGCCGCCGCCCGGGTCGAGTTCGGCGCGGGGCACGATCCAGCTCCTGCGTTCCATGAGCACCCGGCCGACCCGTAGGCGCGGCAGGACCGACACCTCGGTCGGCTTCGGCCCGGTGTACAGCGCCCTGGCCCGCCCGACCAGCGCCCACGCCTCTGACATGGGGGTGGTCAGGTCGAGCAGGAAGCGCAGCACTGGGGGCAACCAGTACCGGCCCATGGTTCCCCTGTGGACGAGGACGACCGGGCGGTCGGCCGGCCGCCACCACAGGGTCGGCCGGCCCGCCGGGTCCAGCCGGATCTCCAGGTCGGCCGGGTGCACCCGACGCTCCGGCGGCAGGGAGGGAACGCACCCCGGCCAGGTCAGCTCGTGCGAGGCGTACGGCGCCACCCGGTTCAGGGAGCTGCGGAACAGCCCCGCCACCTCCACCAGGAGGGCGCCGTCGCCGTCCTCGTGGGTGGCGGGCGGCCCGGACCAGCGGCGGACCCGGGAGCCCGCGGTTCCGCACCCCGGTGAGGCCGCGTTGAGGGCCACGGTCCCGTCCGCCAGGGGCTGGAGGAACAGGGTGGTGGGGTGGTCGCGGGGCAGCCAGGCGGGCGCCGCCTCCAACAGCCGGTCCAGGGCGCCGGTGTCGGCGTCGAAGGCGGAGCCTCCGCCCGGCGGGGTGAGGAGCCCGAGCAGTCCGGCCTGGAACCGGCGCAGTTCCTCGACCCGCGGCACGCCGGAGTCCTCCAGGTGGAAGGGGTCGTCACGCAGCCGGTGGAGACGCGCCGTGCCGGGCGCCCCCGTCTCACGGGACTCGGTCCAGGCCAGCCAGGCCTCGAGCAGTCCCACCCGGGCGTCGGCGCCGAAGCGTCGGGCGAGCAGCTCCGCGACGGCCAGGCGGCCGGGCAGGGCCCCGTCGAAGACCGACACCAGGCGCCGGACCCGGTGCAGGTCGCGGTCGAGTCCCGGCCAGTCCGGGGTGCGGGGCGGCGTGGTCCAGCCGGGCACGACGTCCTCGTAGCAGAGGTATTTGCCCGGGATGAGGGACGGATCGCCCCCGGCCCCGGTCAGCGCCTCCCCCACGGTCGAGCGCAGGCGGCCCAGGGAGAGCCACCGTTCGGCCGGAGCGTCGGCGGCCTCGACCTCGCGTGCCGCCTCGTCGACCCGTCTGAGGGGGGTGTCCTGCGCGAGCCCGAGCCGTGCGGCCGCCTCTGTCAGGCGGTTCCGGGCCTGGTCGGGAATCCCGAGGTCGCCCTGGAGGAGTCCGGCTCCGACCAGCTGGCCGAGCATCGCCTCGGCCTCGGCCTCCGCCGCACCGAACCCGGAGGTCAGGAACACGGCGAGCTCGCCCGGGGAGGCGCCGTCCCGGGCCCTGCTGGCGAGCGCGAGCAGCCACGGGCGGGCGGGCACGCCGACGCAGCGCCCGTCCGCGCGGGCGACCACGGCGCGCTCGCCGATCACGGTCAGGGTCGGGTTGGTCCGCAGGACCACGGGCCCGTGCGCGGTCACCAGCAGGCGCTCCAGCTGGAACTCGACCTCCGCGTTGAGTTCGAGGTGACGGGAGAGCGCGTCCGGTGCCGGGACCTGGACCGTGTACCCCGCCCCCGCGCCGGTCGTCCCCTCGGGGAGTGGACCGGCGGTGGTCAGGGTGGAGAAGGGGCTGGTCTTCAGAGCGGTGCGCAGGACGTAGTTGGCCACCCGTCGGCGGGTGTTGAGGTGTTCGGGGGCGCCCGCCGGTCCGGACAACCAGGCCTCGACGTCGGGGAAGAGGGCGTCGCTGGCCATCGCCAGGGCGCGCCGGAAGTCCTCGTCCCGGGCGAGCCCGGCCAGTCGCCGCTCGGCTTGCGCCGTCTCGGCGCGGTAGGCCTCGCGTGCCTCCTCCCACCCCCGGTCCAGGTCCTCGTGGCCCGAGACCAGACGCCCGTGGAGTTCCCGGGCGGGCGCCGACAGGCGGTCCGTCGCCGCCTCCGACAGCGCTCTCGGTGGCCGACCGTTGTGCACGGCCCTGCGGCAGGCCAGCAGCGCGCGGCGGACGGCTCGGTCCTCGCAGCCGCCCACCGCGGTGTGGATCAGGTCCGCGAGCTCCGCGCCCCCTCGGTCCAGGTCGTGTCGGAGCGCGTCGAGGTCCGCGAGGCGCCGAGCGGTGTCGGGCAGGGCGCCGACCCGTGCTCCACCGCTGGGCAGCCCCGCCACGCGTGCGATGATCACGGCCGCACCCTCGTCCCCAGGTGCCAGGGCGCGTTGGGCTCGCCCAGTACCAGAAGGAACACCGGAACCTCCCGTTCGCCGTCGAGACCCAGCAGTCGGGCACAGGCGTCGGCGTCGTAGCTGTTGGTCACCCGGGCCGACAGTCCGTGCGCGGCAGCGGCGAGGGAGATCCGCTGCGCCACCACACCGGCGAGCAGCTGGGTCGCGCGAAAGGCCCGCCTCGGGTGGTGTTCGAGCAGGCGCTCGGTGTCCGCGGTGAGGGCCACCATCAGGGGCGCGGTCCGCGCGTTGATCTCCGTGCGCCACACGTCCATGGCCTGGAAGGGCGGGCGGGGGTCGCCGTGGCCCACGGTCCTCAGCGCGCCGTCCACGAGCCGGTAGTGGCCCTGCGGCAGGTCGGTGACCGCGCCCGCGAGCAGGTGCACCCCCACCTCGGGTGGCGCGGTCTCGTACCAGAGGTCGTCGGCGGCCGGACGCGCCGCGTCGAGCAGGAGGTCGGCCACGACCCCCAACGCGACCGGCTTGGCGGTGGGCAGGAAGACGTCCGGGCCGGAGTCGCGCCGGACCACGGCGGTACCGGTGTCGGCGCCGCTCTCGCGTCGCAGCGGAGCCAGCGGCAGGTCGGCCCCGGCCGTGGGCGGGTCCGTCTCGGCCCCGGCCAGCGGTCGCCCGGCGGGTGCCTTCACCGGTTCCAGATCGGCCGGGTCGCGCAGCCGCGAGGCCCGCTCCACGGCGAGGGTGCGGTGGCTGAGCGCCGGCTCGATGCCGTTTCCGCCCGCCACCGGAACCACGGTCCGCCTCGGCGGGACCGGGGTGGCCGCACGGTGTACCGGTTCGCTCGGTGTGCGCGCGCCGTCCCACAGGGGCAGCAGCGCCAGCACCGACTCGGAGTCGTCGTCGGGCAGCGCGAGCAGCCGGGCCACCGCCTCGTCGAGGAACCGCAGCCGGGTGTGACCGCCCAGCCCCAGGGCGGAGGCCACGACCTGGAGGTTGCCCAGGACCAACCCCGCCTCCTGTGTGACCAGCCGGTAGGCGTAGTTGCGGTACCGGAAGGCGGTCTTGCCCAGCCGGGCCGTGACGATCAGCACGGTGCGAGCACCGTCGAGGTCGGCCGCCGTCGCCGCCGCCAGGTCGGCCAGTCGCACGTCGTCGCGCAGCTCGGACAGCTCGTGGTGGGCCGCGTCGTAGCGGTGGACCCCGCCGGGCGCGGCGTCCGACCACACCGCGAGTTCGACCGGGTAGAAGCAGCGCGCCGACGCCACCGTCCGGTGCCAGGGCCACTCCACCTGCGGACCGACGTCCACGCGCGAGAACCCGTAGCCGTAGAACAGCAGTTCGCCCAGCCGTTCCAGATCCGAGCCCGCGCCGGTACCGGCTCCGGGACGGCGGTGCCCGTCCCGGAGCGCGGCGCCGAGCGGGCCGATCCGGTGACGCGGTCCGGCCGGGAGCGCGAACCTGCGCCGCGGCTCGGCGGGGCGGGTGAACAACGGGGGGCGGGCGGGATCGTCGAGTCCGCCCTGCCCCTCCGCGTGGATCGCCTGCCACCGGTAGTGCACGTCGTACAGGTAGTCCCGTACCAGGGCCGCGTCCCCGCCGTCGGTCACGGGTGCCGCCGCGCTCGGATGGGTGTCGGTCATGGGAACGGGTGCGGGTCGGGGTTCACGTCGTCGAAGCCCTCCTTGGCCGCCGCCGCGTACACCCGGTCGAGACCGCGCACGCGACGGAACCGGTGGCCGAAGGTCATCGGCAGCATCCCTGGAACGATCACCTTCACGCAGAACAGGCCGCCCGCTCGGTGCTCGGGAGTGGTCTGGTCGACCACCAGCACCTCCAGACCGTGTCGGCGCAGCCGCTCGACGGTGTCGTTGAGCAGCGCCTCCATGTCCGTCGGACCGTCGGTGTGCAGCCTCGGGTCGGGCTCGGCCATCTCCCGCTTCGGGCCGCCGAACAGGAACGCCAGCCGGTCCTGTGCCTCGGGCCTGCCGTTGAGCTGGCTGTGGTGCAGCATCGAGGTACACAGGTCCGGGTCGTCGACCATGCGCCTGGCGAGGTCCTGTACGTCGGCGGGCTCGTCCTGGTGCTGGGCGATGATCGGGGCGAGTTCCAAGAGCCCCGCCGCCACCGCGTCCTCCATGTCGAAGTGCGAGGCCGCGGCGCAGAGGAAGCGGGCGTAGCCGTCCCTCTCCCGCTCGTCGACGACCCCGACCCACACGCTGGGAATCCCGTGCTCGGTCGTGGTGTCCCAGGCGTGCGCCGTGTACCCGGTCAGCCGCTCGATCCGCTCCAGCAGCAGCGGCACCGTGGTGCCCCTCGCGGTACCGAGGTCGATCTCGGCGGGGGTACGGCGCGAGTACCAGGTCATCAGGAACGCGTCGCGTTCGATGACCTCCATCAGCCCGTGCAGGATCGTCTCCGGCATGGAACCGCCCACGGCACAGCCGTTGGACACCTCGTACAGGAACCGGGGGCGGTCCGGGCGCACCAGCCGTGTGCGGTAGTAGGCGTAGGTCTCGGGCACGAGGACCGGCCGGTCGTGGGTGAGGGACCTACCCCAGACCCAGTCCAGCTCGGCGTCCTCGCTCCACCGCCGCCAGGGAAAACCCTCCTCGTCGTAGCGGTGCTCGTCGTGCAGCCCGAGCCGCCGCAGGTCGAGAGCCTCGGGCAGGTCACGGTAGGCACCCGTCACCACACTGCGGTGACCGGACGGGCTCATCCCGCCCCAGCGCTCGACCGCCTCCGCGACGGCGGCCGTGCCCGACTCCCGGTAGGAGGGGGTGCGGCCGATGCCCTGCTCGATGTCGGTCGAGTTCCGCAGACCCAGGGGCGCGGTCATGTTCGGGAACACGCCGCCGCCGTACTTGAAGAGGGTGCGGACGAGACCGACGTCCCGGTCCACGTAGGTCGGGAGGAACGACTGGTCGTCCACGAGGGACTTGGTCCGCATCGACCCGGGCTTGTGCGACAGGGAGGCGCTCGGCCGCAGGTCCTCGGTGTCCTCCGGGTTGTCCTCGGGCAGGGCCCCGCACACGGCGCACAGCGGGTCCGGTAGGAGCACGGCCCGCCGTACACCGAGACCGATCAGGCGCACCACCATGACCGAACGCCGTTCGGCGGTGTCCTGGTCCCGGTCGAGCTCGACCAGCCGACCCGCGGCCTCAGCCGCGAACTCGGCGTGCAGGCGGGTGAGCGCGGGCGGCGCCCACCGCCGGAGCCGCTCCGGGTCGCGGCGGTCGATCTCGGCCATCGGCTCTGGGAACTCCCGGGCCAACAGCAGCCGCGACTCCAGGCACTCGGGGCATCCGGGAAGGTCCTCGCGCACCACCGGACCGACGAAGAGCCGGTCGCGACGGGCGAGCACCGGCAGCACCGGACCGCTCCCGGCCGGGATCTCCGGCAGC
Source organism: Nocardiopsis sp. NPDC007018 (assembly GCF_040635075.1). Lineage (NCBI taxonomy): Bacteria > Bacillati > Actinomycetota > Actinomycetes > Streptosporangiales > Nocardiopsidaceae > Nocardiopsis > Nocardiopsis sp. NPDC007018. The sequence goes on along the minus strand of NZ_JBEYHA010000004.1, from coordinate 9,565 downwards.
ACCCCGTCCTCCCCGACCACCACCGTGTACTCCGGCGGGACGACGGCGCGCAGTGCGTCGGCCAGGGCGCCGGTACCGACCACCGTGGGCGTGCGGGTCATCGACTCGGTCACAGCTCCACCACCCTCACCAGGTGCGGCGTGGCCGTGCGCAGGACGGGCTCGCCGTCCAGCTCCACGACGCCGAGCCGCGTACCGCGTGCGGCCAGCAGTTTGACCGCGTCCTGGGCCGTCAGCGCCGATCCGGTCAACGCGGCGGCCGCGCCGTCGGGTTCGGGAACGCGTTCCGGTGGCGGAGGGGTCGTCACCGGGTCGGCGCCGCACTGCGCGGTCGTCGTGGCCCGGAGCACGGCCAGCGAGGCGGCGGATTCCAGGTCCCGGCCGGAGGCCCGCGCCAGCGGCCCTTCGTCGGTGGCGGCCAGGACCGTGGGCAGCTCGGAGTCCAGTTGGAAGAGGCGGATCTCGGACTTGGTGAGCAGTTCCAGACGGTGCACCTGATCTCCGACGGCTTCGGAGAGGTCGTCCCGGGCGATCAGCGGAGCCCGGTCGGGAACGGACACGACTCTTTCGGCGGCGTAGTCCAGCACCGCCTGGGAGAGCGCGGACTCGCGGTCCAGCGCGGCTCCGATACCGGGGACGCGAGCGTCGGCGATGCCGACGGGGACGACCTCGGGACCGGTCTCCCCGCTGAGGAGGTCCCGGGCCGGACCGCTCGCCGGGTGGGCGGCGGCCAGTCGGCCCAGCGCCGCCAGCGTGGCGTCGTGCCGGGCCTCCACGAAGGCGTCGGCCACACCGAGGACGTCGCTGGTCCGGCCGCCCTTGACCAGGCGGGCCACGGCCACGCGCAGCGGCAACTGCTCCGGGTGCTCCTCGATGTCGAGCAGCGGGCCGGTGAGCGGGTCGAAGAGTTCGGCGGCGGCGAGGGAGAAGGCCTCGCTGTCGACGACGGTCCCCGGGTCGTCGGTGGCGGCGTCGGCCGCCGTCCCGACCGGCAGGACACGCCCGGTCTGGGACTCCAGCGTCTCCAGGTCGATCCGCTCCACCTCGCCGGAGACCGGCGCGGGGTAGGCGCCGGTCACGGCGCGGAAGGCCGCGAAGAGCGCGGTGTTGGCGGGCACCCCCACGGCGGGGCCGCGCAGCCAGGTGGAGGGTCCGGCGGGCAGCGTCCCGGTGTCGGTCAGGCGCGCCCTCGCGTCGGCCCAACCGGCCTCGCCGCCCGGAACCGGGCCCACCCAGGCGGTGTCACGTGTGACCAGCACCGGCAGGAGCGGGGCCGTGCAGGCGTCCGCGACGGTGTCGACCAACGCCGGGTCCTCGGTGAGCACCACCACGAAGTCGGCGGAGGAGACGCTCGCGGCGAGGTCGGCCGCCGGGGTCTCGACGAGTTCGAGGGCGGGGTCCTCCTCCCTCAGCGCCGCGACGTCCGCGGCCCGCGCGGCGCGGGCGTCGGCATCGTCGGAGGGGTCGACGACCTCCACACGGGCGCAGCCCAGGTGCCAGGCAGCGCGTGCGGCGGAGTCGGCGAGCGGGGCACCGCCCACGATGACCAGGCGCGTGCCCCGCCAGGTCTGGAAGCGGGCCGGGCCGGAGTCGCAGCGGAAGTCGACGTAGGCGATCTCGGCCTGGTAGCGGTGGAGCTCGTCCTCGGTGAGCGAGTGCGGCAGATCGTCGGTGACGTCGCGCACGAACCCGTTGCGTTCGAGTAGCCCCACCAGGTCACGGGCCATCTTCTGGTGGGCGGGCGACAACCCGGAGGTCAGCTCGTCGAGCGGCGCGGAACCGTCCAGACTCGGTGCGAGCAGTTCCACCCACTGATAGATGGATGCGCCACGCAGTGTCACCGATCTCGCGCTGTCGATGATGAAGGCCCCGTCCGCGGTCGGGACGTAGTAGACATCTGGCCGGAGTTTCGGTCGCATCCGCGCCCTTCTCTTCTCTCTCACTGTTGCGAGGGGACGGCCCCGGCGCGGGGGTACGCGCCGGGCCCGCCCCACCGGATCAGCTGCAGCAGCAGCACGGGCAGCAGCTACAGCAGCTGCAGCAACCGCCGCCGCTACCAGACGCGCCGATCTCCATCATGGCCAGCGTGGAACCGAGCGACTCGATACCACCGGGCTGGTCCGAACCGAAGCCGAGCACACCCTCACTGCTGGTGCTGAATTCCTCGACCGGAAGGTCTCCGAGACCAGCGGAAATCTGGTCAGCCTTCATCGACATGGGAACCTCCTCCCTGTTATTCGACGGAGCGCCGAAACCCTTGTGCGTCGGCGCTGCACCATCATCGCGGCCACTGCTTACACCGCACCTACAGCGGGTTTGCATCCGAATACGAGCGCGTCCGGGTCCGCCCCGAGAAATGGGGACCGCGTTCCACCGGGAAGGCGAGGGGACGGCGGTCCCGGTTACCGAGACGACGCCGACGGGCCGACCGCGTACCGTGACGCGACCGGCCCGCCAGCCGCACATCCAGACCGTCGAGCAGGTCACCGCCCCGCAGAGGACCGGGGGGCGACCTCCCAGGTCAACCGATCAGCTGCAGCAGCAGCACGGGCAGCAGCTGCAGCAGCTGCAGCACTCGCCACCACCGGAGGCGCCGATCTCCATCATGGCCAGCGTGGAACCGAGCGACTCGATACCACCGGGCTGGTTGGAGCCGAAGCCGACCACGCCCTCGCCGCTGGAACTGAATTCCTCGACCGGAAGGTCTCCGAGACTTGCCGAGAGGTGACCAGAATCGATAGACATGTGTTCTCTCCTTTCTTCGTCCAAAGGCGGACAACGCGTCGAATCATCGACGGATACCACTGTGGACGAAGGCAGTTACACCTCGACTACACGGCGTTTTACCGGCCCGACTCCGACTCGGCGATGACGGGCGTACGATCCTCCTCCGTGGCTCTCACCCCTCACCCCTCGGTCGGGACCGTCGGCGGTCGGGCAGGCGCCACCCCGCCTCACACCGCTCCACCAGCCCGGCCGCCGCGAGCAGCCCCAGAGAACGAATCGTGTGCTCCAGGTCCCCGGAGCCGCGCGAGGCCACCACCGCGGTACCCGCCCCCTTGCGGGTGACGGCCGCGAGCACCCGTGCGGTCCCCCGGTCGAGCTCGGCCTCGACCACCAGCGGGCCCGCCTCCCTCGGAACGGCCTCCCCCAGGGGCACGATCAGCTCCTCCACGTCGTCCGCGCGCGTCACACAGCTGGCCCGACCCTCCCGCAGCAGCCGGTGGCATCCCACCGACAGCGCGGAGGTCACCGGGCCCGGTACGGCCATCAGCACCCGGTTCAGGTCGGTGGCGTGGGCGGCGGTGTTCAACGCGCCGCTGCGGGCTCCCGCCTCGACCACCACCGTGCCGGGGGTGAGCGCGGCGATCAGCCGGTTGCGCACCAGGAAGTCGGGGGTACGCGGGGTCCGGCCCACCGGCCACTCGCTGACCAGGACCCCGTTGCGGGCCACGTCCGCGAACAGCCCCGCGTGCCCGCGCGGGTAGTCCGCGTCCAGACCGCAGGCCAGCACCACGACGGTGCTCCCCGCGGCGAGGGCGGCCCGGTGCGCCGCTCCGTCCACGCCGTAGGCACCCCCGGAGACCACGGCGAAGGAGCGGTCGGCCAGCTCGTGGGAGAGCCCGGCCGCCACGTGGAGCCCGTAGGCGGTCGCGGCCCGCGCACCCACCACCGACACCGACCTCAGACACAGGTTGCGCAGGTCGCCCATGCCCCGCACCCACAGCCCGTAGCAGACCGGCAGCTCGTCGAGCCGCCCCGGCCACTCCGGATCGCCCGGAGCCACGAACCGCACCCCGGCCTCCGCGGAGGCCTCCAGCAGGCGGTCCGGGTCCACCCCACGGGCCCGCTCCGACCACCGCCGCCAGGCCCGCGCCACCTGGTCGGAGGGCGGGGGTTCCACCGGGGGCGGCGCACCGGACACCAGGGCCGCCCACACCCCGGCCGCCCCGTGGGCGTTCACCAGGGGACCCAGCCAGCGGTGGCTGGGGGGTGCCACCGCGGTGAGCCCCACGCGCGCGTGCGCCTCGTCGGTCACGCTCACCACGCCCTTCCGGCCCACAGCGCGTACGCGTAGGCGGTCTCCTCCTCGGTGGGGCGCTCCCGGCCCGCGAGGTCGGCCAGGGTCCAGGCCACCCGGAGGGCGCGGTCCACGCCCCGGGCACTGATCTGCCCCGCGTCCATGGCCCGGCCCAGCACCCTCAGGGCCCCCGGCTCCACCGGGAAGTCGCGGCGCAGGCGCGCCCCGGGGATGGCCGCGTTGGTGCTCCACGGGGTGTGCTCCAACCGCTCCCGTGCCCGGTTCCGGGCCCGTGCCACCCGCTCCGCCACGGTCGCCGAGGACTCCGCGAAGGCCCGGTCGGCCAGTAGCTCGGACCGTGTCACCGGCTGGAGCTCCACCTTGAGGTCGACCCGGTCCAGCAACGGCCCTGAGAGTCGGGAGAAGTAGCGCCGCCTCTCACCGGACGGGCAGGTGCACAGGCTGCCCGGTTTGGCACAGGGGCACGGGTTGGCCGCCAGCACCAGTTGGAAGCGGGCCGGGAAGGCCACCGTCGAGGCGGAGCGGGCGATCACCACCTCCCCGCGTTCCAGGGGTTCGCGCAGCGAGTCCAGCACGCCCCGGCCGAACTGCGGGGCCTCGTCCACGAACAGGATGCCGTGGTGGGCCTTGGACACCCAGCCCGGCTGCGGGTTGCCGTGTCCGCCGCCGATGATCGACGCGCGACTGGAGGTGTGGTGCGGTGCGGCGAAGGGCGGCACGGTGACCAGGGGCGCGCCCGGCGGGAGCAGCCCGGCCACCGAGTGGATGGCGGTGGCCTCCAGCGCCTCGGCGGCGGAGAGCCGGGGCAGGACCGTGGGCAGGCGTTCGGCGAGGAGGCTCTTCCCTGTTCCGGGACTGCCCAACATCATGAGGTTGTGCCCGCCCGCGGCCGCGATCTCCACCGCCCGCCGGGCCACCGGCTGTCCCAGGACGTCGGCGAGGTCGGGACCGCCCTCGCCGACGGGCTCCGGTTCGGCGGTCTCCTCCGTCGGGGGCTCCGGTTCGCCCTCCCCGCGCAGCCACCCGCACAGCTCCGCGAGGTCGGCCACGGCCGTGACCTCCACGTCGGGCACCAGACGCGCCTCGGCCAGGTTCCCGGCTGCCACCACGAACCTGGTGAACCCCTGGTCGGCGGCGGCCACCAGCGCGGGCAGCACCCCGCGTACCGGGCGGGCCCGGCCATCCAGGCCGAGTTCGGCGATGAGCACGGTCCCGGACAGCCGCTCCGGCGGGACCTCCCCCGCAGCGGCCAGCACCGCACCGGCGATCGCGAGGTCGAAGAGGCTCCCGGACTTGGGCAGGCTGGCCGGGGAGAGGCTGATGATGATCTGGCCGCTGGGCCACGCCTCGGAGCTGTTGGCCACGGCCGCGCGGATACGGTCGCGGGCCTCCCGCAGGGCGGCGTCGGGCAACCCCACCAGGGTGACCCCGGGTTCACCGCCACCCAGGTGCACCTCCACCTCGACGATGTGTCCCTGGACCCCGAGCAGGGTGACGCAGTGGGTGAGGGCTAGTGACATCAGCCCATCCCCCGTTCGTGGGAGACGAACACCCGGCCGCTGCGGACCAGCAGGCACACGCCGTCCACCCGCAGCGGCCGCCCCGGACACCGGTGCAGCCGCGCCCAGGATCGCCCCAGCGCGCGCAGTCGGCGCCGTTTGTCCGCGGTGATGGCCTCCACCGGGTGACCGTGGCGCAGCGACCCCCGTGTCTTGACCTCGGCGATCACCAGGAAGGGCCCGTCACGGGCCACGATGTCGATCTCCCCGGCACCGCCCGGGGCCCGCCAGTTGCGGGCCACCACCCGCATCCCGGCGCGTTCGAGGTAGACCGCGGCGAGGTCCTCGCCGCGGCGTCCCAGGTTCCTTCGGTACTCGGCCCACCGATCCACCGGCGACCACCTCCCCCCACCACGGTGCGTGATCGGGGGCGGGCGCGCCAGGGGTCGGCGCCGCCTGTGGACAACCGGTCCACGGGTGGAGGGGAGGCGGGGAGCGGCGGCGGGCGCCGCCCGGGCTACTCGGCGGCCCTGCCGCCGTCCGTCGGGGGCATCTCCAGGTCGGACTTGGTGATCTCCTCGACGTTCACGTCCTTGAACGTCACCACGCGCACGTTGCGCACGAACCGGGCCGGGCGGTACATGTCCCAGACCCAGGCGTCCTCCATCACGACCTCGAAGTACATCTCCCCGTTCTCGGTCGAGCGGGGCTGGAGGTCGACGTGGTTGGTGAGGTAGAAACGGCGCTCGGTCTCCACCACGTAGCCGAACAGGCCGACGACGTCGCGGTACTCGCGATAGAGCTGGAGCTCCATCTCGGCCTCGTACTTCTCCAGGTCCTCAGAACTCATGTGCGCGCTCGCTTTCGTCAGCACTCTCCGGTCACGATGTGCCGGTCCTCCTGACACGGACACCCCCGTCGGCTCGTTCCCGCCGGAGGAGGCACCGCGCGATCGGGGGACGCCGATACGATCCGAGTTCCATCATGCGTCACGGAACGGACTTCTGTACCCCGTCGGGCGGAATTCCTTCGACGGATCGGTCACCCCGGCCGGAACCGGCGCGCCCCGTCGCCGCGCCCGGGGGCCTCCCGGGACCGCCCGGTCCGCCGGTTCAGCCGTCGGACCCGTCCAGCCGCTCGAAGCCCTCCGGCACGCCCAGGGAACCGGCCTGGCCGAAGGGCCAGATGATGACGAAGGCCCGGCCCACGACGTGGTCGATCGGAACGGCACCGCCACCGGGGTTGTTCTGGTTCATCCGGGAGTCGTAGGAGATGGCCCGGTGATCGCCCATCAGCCACAGGTACCCCTCCGGCACCTCGATGGGACCGAACTCGGTGTGGCTCTCCACGCTGCCCGGGTACAGGTACGCGCCCTCCTCCAGGGGGACGCCGTTGACCAGTACGCGGTTCTGCTCGTCGCAGCACTCCACGGTGTCACCGGGCAGGCCGATGACCCGCTTGATGTACTCCTTGCCCGTGGGGGCGGCGCCGAGCTGCTGCTGGACCCAGGTGAAGCCGCGGCTGACCGGGTTGGTGGACTCGGGGGGCTGGACGACGGTGGGATCGTCCCACGACCCGTCGCCGTTGAACACGATGACCTCACCGCGCTCGATGTCGCGCACCTGGTAGACGACCTTGTTGACCAGGACCCGGTCACCCACGAGGAGGGTGTTCTCCATCGACGACGAGGGGATGTAGAACGCCTGCATCACCCAGGTCCTGATCACGAACGCCAGCACGAGGGCGATCACGATCAGGATGGGCAGTTCCTTCCAGAACGACCCCTTCTTGGCACTGCTCTGGGACTGGCTCATGTCGGCGTCAGCTCTCTCCTCCGGCCCCTGGCCATCGGCGTCGGATACACCACTGGCCCCCAGGCGCTCATGCGTCTGGGAGCCAGTGGCGGAGCTGCGCTCCTCCGGGCCGGGCCGGGCGGAATCCTCGTCCGGGACCGCGTCCGAGCCGAGGTCCCTCTCGTCTTTGCTCATCGGCCGAAAGCCTATCCTGCCGCCCGCTGGGGCGGCGTGGTTCCGGCCCGATCAGCCAGGACCTACTTGGTGACGGGCTCGCGGCGCTCGCGGATGCGGGCGGCCTTGCCGCGCAGGTCGCGCAGGTAGTACAGCTTGGCGCGACGCACGCGACCGCGGGCGACGACCTCGTACTTCTCGACGGCCGGGGTGTGGATGGGGAACGTACGCTCCACGCCCACGCCGTAGCTCACCTTGCGGATGGTGAAGGTCTCGCGGTTGCCCGAGCCCTGACGGCGGATGACGACACCCTTGAAGACCTGGACACGGGTGCGGTTGCCCTCGGTCACGCGGACGTGCACGTTGAGGGTGTCACCGGGGCGGAACTCCGGAACGTCGGTGCGAAGCTGAGCCTTCTCAAGCTCCTGAATGGCGGTGTGCATCTCGCGAATCCTCATCAATAGCGCGCCGCGTCCTGCCCTCCGGCTGTTCCGGAGAGGGGGTGCGCGGGCGAGGCCCTGTTGGGTCTGAACAGTCGAACCACCCGGTGACCGACACAGAGGCCGACGTCGTACCGCCGGCATGCGGATGCCTGGGGATCACCAGGGGGGAACTCACCTAGTTTGCCACATGATCCCGGCCGTCCCGAACCGGTCGTTCGCCACCTTCGGCGCCCCCGGACGGACCCCGGACCTCGTCCAGGACCTCCCGGTCCCGCCGGTCGAAGCCGTCGTCGGGGGTGGCGGCGATCAGGTCGGGCCGGTTCCTGGCGGTCTTGCGCAGTGCCTGGTCGCGGCGCCAGCGGTCGACGGCACCGTGGTTGCCCGACAACAGGACCGGGGGCACCTCCTGGTCCCGCCAGGTTCCGGGCTTGGTGTACACCGGCCCCTCCACCAGGTGCTCCATACCACCGGAGGCGAAGGAGTCCTGGACGTGGGACTCGCGGTTGCCGAGCACCCCGGGGAGCAGACGGGTGATGGCCTCCACCATCACCAGCGTGGCCGATTCGCCGCCGTTGAGGACGTAGTCGCCGATGCTGATCTCCTCGACCGGCATCCGCCGCGCCGCGTCGACGGCGACCCGGGAGTCGATCCCCTCGTAGCGTCCGCACCCGAAGACCAGGTGCTCCTCGCCCGCGAGGCGTTCGGCGTCGGCCTGGGTGAAGGGACGTCCGCTCGGGGTCGGCAGCACCAACCGGGCGGGCCGCTCCGCCACGACCGCGTCGAGCGCCTCGCCCCACGGCTCCGGCTTCATGACCATGCCGGGGCCACCGCCGTAGGGGGTGTCGTCGACGGTGTTGTGCCGGTCGTGGGTCCAGTCGCGCAGGTCGTGGACGCGTACGTCAAGCAGGCCCGCCTCACGCGCCTTGCCGATCAGCGACAGGTCCAGGGGGGCGAAGTAGTCGGGGAAGATGCTGATGATGTCGATGCGCACTGCGTACTCGTTCAGTCGGTGTTCTGGAGGTCGAGCAGGCCGGGCGGCGGATCGAGCACGATACGGCCGCCCGCGACGTCGACCTCCGGAACGAGGGGCGCGACGAACGGGACCAGGATCTCGTGTCCGCCGGTCTCGGCGGTGATGACCAGCACGTCCTGCGCGTGGTGGAGGACGTCCCCGACCTCGCCCACGGTCACGCCCTCGGTGGTGACGGCGGTGAGGCCGATCAGTTCGTGGTCGTGGAACTCGTCGGGGTCGTCCAGGGGGGCGATGTCCTCGGAGTCCACCATGAGGAGCGTGCCGCGCAGCGTCTCGGCGGCGTCGCGGTCGGCGGTGCCCTCGAAGCGCACGAGCAGCCTGCCGCTGTGGCGGCGCGTGGCGGCCACCTTCAGCGGGCCGGTCGCGGTCGGGTCCGTCTGGAGGACGGAGCCGACCCGGAACCGGGCTTCGGGGTCGTCGGTGCGCACGTCGACGGCGACGTCGCCGCGGATACCGTGCGCGCGGCCGATCCGGCCCACCACGAGTCGCATGAGCAGTGCTTTCCTTCGGTCGTTCTTCGGTCCCCGCGCGGGGAACCGCCCCGGGGATGGCCGTGCCCGGGGCCGTTCACACGGTCCCCGG